>NZ_LT630450.1:0-212500 GCF_900116045.1 Desulfovibrio piger | reverse complement strand
ATGCCGTCCGCCTGTACGGAACGAAGGAACGAGACGCAAAGACCATTGTCACGCCCCGGCAGCGACAGGACAGGAGCCACCATACCCAGGCCGGCACATATCCCGGACCCACGGCAAGGGCCCTGGCAAAGCAAAAGGCGGCCACCGAAGTGACCGCCCTGAATGAGGCCTGTTTTCGCTCCGCCCTACTTGGCAAAGCCCATGGCACGGCGTTCGCGGATGACCGTCACCCGGATCTGGCCCGGATAGGTCAGGTTTTTTTCGATCTTCTCCGCAATGTCCTTGCACAGCAGATAGGTGGCATCGTCGTCCACGTTGTCCGGGTTGACCATGACCCGGATCTCGCGGCCCGCCTGGATGGCGTACGCCTTGGACACGCCCTCGAAGCTGGTGGCGATGCCCTCCAGTTCTTCCAGGCGTTTGACGTAGTTTTCCAGCAATTCCTTGCGCGCGCCGGGGCGGGCACCGGAGATGGAGTCAGCCGCCTGCACCAGCACGGCCAGGGCCGTCGAGGGGCGCTGATCCTCATGGTGCGCGGCGATGGCATGGACGATGTCCTTGCCCTCGTTGTACTTTTTGGCGATATCGGCGCCAATGAGGGCATGGGGCCCTTCGACTTCATGGTCGACGGCCTTGCCGATATCATGCAGCAGACCGGCGCGCTTGGCCTTTTTGACATCCATGCCCAGTTCCGCGGCCATCATGCCGCACAGGGCAGAGACCTCCAGGGAGTGCTGCAGCACGTTCTGGGTGAAGGACGTACGGTAACGCAGCTGGCCCAGCAGGCGGATGATCTCGGGATGGATGCCGTGCACCCCGGCATCAAACGTGGCCTGTTCGCCCACCTCGCGCACCTGGGCATCCAGTTCCTGCTCGCATTTCTGGACGATGTCCTCGATGCGGGCGGGATGGATGCGGCCATCCTGGATCAGGCGCTCCAGGGCCATCTTGGCCACCTGACGGCGCAGCGGACTGTACGCGGACAGGATGACGGTCTCCGGCGTATCGTCGATGATGAGGTCCACACCGGTGGCGGCTTCGAGAGCGCGGATGTTGCGCCCCTCACGTCCGATGATGCGTCCTTTCATGTCTTCGCTGGGCAGGGACACCGCCGTGACGGTCTGCTCATTGACGTAGTCCCCGGCATAGCGCTGGATGACGTTGCACAGGATCTCCTTGGCCTTGCGGTCGGCGGTCTCCTTGGCCTCCGTCTCTATCTGGCGGATCATCTTGGCCGATTCATGGCGGGTCTTGGCTTCCACTTCGGCGAACAGACGGGCCTTGGCTTCTTCCGCCGTCAGGCCGGCGATCTCGGAAAGGCGCTGTTCTTCCTCATCGATGCGTGTCTGCAGAAACTCTTCCGACTCGGCCAGCTGGCGTTCCTTGCGGGACAGATCCTTTTCTGCGGCAAGCAGCTCATGCTCCTTGGCCGTGGCCTTTTCCAGCTTTTCTTCCAGCCGGCTGCCCATCTCTTCCAGCTTGCGCTCACGCAGTTTGACTTCGCGTTCGCGTTCCTTGAATTCGTTCTCCAGCTCACGTTTCTGGTTGAAAAGGTCATCCTGCCCCTGGATGAGGATTTCCTTCTTCTGCGCCTGGGCCTCCTTGCGCGCTTCTTCCACGATGCGCTTGGCCAGCTCGTCAGCGTCGCCGATACGCTTGGTGGTCACACTTTTGTGCACCAGCGCACCGACCAGCAGACCGGCCACCGCGGCCAGGGCCAGCCATACAATATCCATAAAGTCCATAACCATCCTCTATAATCAACGGGGATCACCCGGGTATCATAAATGGCGGAAGCCAGTCTCCGCACGAGGTCAACTGGCGGGGACTGGCTTCTGACCGCAAAAACGGCATAAGGATGGCTGCAGGCAAAGACCACGCCGGAGCGTGCAGGGAGTACGGTGCAGGACAGAAAAATCCCCAGAGCGCCGTGTCATGACTTCGATGCAGAACCTGGTCTCCCAGGGGGGGGCCGTGTACTTTTCTACAGGCTTCCCGTAAACGGGCGTGCTCACAAAAAGCAGGGACAGCTCCCGATTTTATGCTTGTAAGGTCAGCACCGAGTCATAAATCACGCACACTCCAGGGAAATATGCTGTCATTGATGACTTAAACGGACTCTTCTTCTATCTTTGAAAGCATGGCTTCGATGCGATTCTGCACATCGTCCAGCTTTTTTTGCGATTGCAACAAATCATCCGCCAGACCAAGAGCCAGAACCGTCAGCAGAATATCTTTGTTACTCTGCATGCCGTGTGACCTCAGTTTCTGGTCTGCAAACCGTTCTTCCACAAGAGCGATGGCCTCATGCACACGCTCCATGTCGGCACTGTGGCGGAACGTGACCGCAGTGCCAAGAACGGTAAGGTTAAAGTGTTCCTGACTCACTCGAAAACCTACTCGGCGCTTTCATGCTCCTGGATAAGTCTCAGCAGAGCATCCATGCGGTTGATGGCATCGCCCCGCACCTGCTCTTCTTTGCTCAGGTTCTCGCGCAGTTCGCGGTTTTCTTCTTCCAAAGACATCTTCGCGGCGATAGTGGCCTCAAGTTCGGAATGGAGACGACGGGTCTCCGCCAGAAGCTGGGCTTTCTGTTCCAAAAGGGCCAGTACCTGCGTTTCGAGTTGCTCTAGTGCTTCCATGATTCTGGGTATAGCACCGGCCCCTACCGATGGCAAGGCGGCCCCTGCGGCAAATCACGATTCCATGCAGGGGTAATCCGCCGTTTTTCTTTGCCATTCAACGAAATTTCCTTCTCTGGAAAAAGAAAAAACTTTTCCTGCGTACCCCACGCAAAGAGGGAGGCTCCGGGCCTCCCCCAAAGGATTTTTTTGTCCGGGGCGCTTTCCCCGGGGCCGGAGCCGCCCGGGCAGTCAGCCAGATGCCTGATGCCGCCGCACGACAGCCGGCCCGCCCGCAGCGGGCAGGCACCGCCGGGAGCTTTCCCCTGCCCTGGCGGGACGATCAGACAGCTTTGCGCGGCAGGTTCTTCTGCCGGCCGCGGGCGATGCCCATCTCACCATCGGGCACGTCCTTGGTGATGACCGAGCCCGCACCGATCAGCGCGCCGTCGCCCACGCGCACCGGCGCCACCAGGGCCGTATTGCTGCCGATGAAGGCCCCTTCGCCGATGGTGGTCTTGAACTTGTGCTTGCCGTCATAGTTGCAGGTGATGGTGCCCGCGCCGATATTGGTGCCCGCGCCGATCTCGGAATCCCCCAGATAGGTCAGGTGGTTGGCCTTGGCGCCCTTGCCCAGGCGGGATTTTTTGAGCTCCACGAAGTTGCCCACATGCGAGGCCTCTTCCAGTACGGCGCCGGGCCGCAGGCGGGCATAGGGGCCCACCAGGGCGGCCTCGCCCACATGGGCATCCTCAAAATGGCAGAAGGAGCGGATCTCCGCCCCGGCTTCGATGACGGTATCGCGCAGCACGCAATGGGAGTCGATGCGGGCGCCCCGGCGCACCACGCTGCGGCCGTAGATCTCGCACGGGCCCGTGATCTCCGCGCCCGGTTCCACCGTGGCCAGCGGGCTGATCCGTACCAGCGCGGGCGCATGCAGCATCACGCCGGAACGCAGCAGGCCGTCCACCACACGCCCACGCAAACACTCTTCGCTGCGGGAAAGTTCCAGGGGCGAATTGACGCCCATCAGGCTCTCGTCCCGGCCGCACTGCACGCCCTGCACCTTGCAGCCCTCGGCCACGGCCAGGGAGATGAGGTCGGTGATGTAGTATTCGCCGCTCTTGTTGGCATTGCCGATGCGCGGCAGCAGACGGGCCGCCAGATCCAGGCGCACGCAGTACATGCCCGCGTTGACCTCGTGCGGTTCGGGCCCGTACAGCGCGGGGTCGTAGTCCTTGGCCTCCACGATGGCCCGCACGCCGCCCCCGGCGGCACGCACCACCCGGCCATAGGCGGCGGGATCGTCCAGCTCGATGGTGGCAAAGGCCAGGTCGGCCCCTGCCGAGGCCTCCACGAAGTGGCGCACCACGTCCTCGGAGAGCAATGGCGTATCGCCGTTGACCACCAGCACACGCTCGCACTGTCCCTCCAGCGCGGGCATGGCCTGCATCAGGGCATGGCCCGTGCCCAGCTGCTGCTCCTGGCGGACGAAGGCCGCGTCCGGGAAGGCGGCCTCCACCATGCCCGCCTGATGGCCCACCACCACCAGCACGCGCCCGTCGAACACGGGGCGGACGGCTTCCAGCACATAGCGCAGCATGGGTTCACCCAGGACGGTCTGCAGTACTTTGGGTTTGTCGGAATGCATGCGGGTGCCCTTGCCCGCGGCCAGAATGAGGGCGGCAGTTTGCAACATGGTGGCTCCTTGCGAAAAAGATGGGGAGAAAATAGCCCCTCAGCCCGCAAAGGGCAAGCTGATGGATACGGGGGGGAGGAAAGGCCCTTTTGGCCAAGTCCCCCCTTTCCCCTCGCACTCCCCTTTTCCTCCCCGAAAACGTTTGCTCTGGAGGATGACGGGCGGTATGGGCGCCAGGAGCGGACACACGGCCGCAGGTCCCCCGCCTGGGGGAACGGATCGGCGGAATCGTGCGGACATGCTTTGGGGGGAAAGCACTGCCCCGCTTTGGTCATTCCGACGGAGCACAAAGACGGGCAGGATACGAAAAAGGCGGCCCCGAAGGGCCGCCTTTGCTGTGCGGATCATCCCGGCAGGCTGGCAGGCAGACATGCCGGAACGACTTTGTTCAGGCTCAGGCGTTCTGGAAGACCAGTTCGCCGTCGCGCACGTCGATCTGGACGGTCTGACCATCCAGGATACGGCCGCTGACCAGCTCGCGGGCCAGGGGCGTTTCCACATACTGCTGCATGTAGCGCTTGAGCGGACGCGCGCCGTACACGGGGTCGTAGGCTTCGCCGGCGATGAATTCGCGGGCGGCATCCGTGATGCCCAGCGTGATCTTGCGTTCTTCCAGACGCTTGCGCAGGCGATCCATCTGCAGGTCCACGATGCGCGTCACCTGGTCGCGCCGCAGGGGCAGGAAGAGCACGGTCTCGTCCACACGGTTCAGGAATTCCGGCCGGAAGTGGCGGCGCAGCTCTTCCATCACCGCCTCCCGGGCGCCTTCCTTCAGGCTGCCGTCCTCACCGATGCCGTCCAGCAGATGCGGCGAACCGATGTTGGACGTCATGATGACGATGCAGTTGCGGAAGTCCACGGTACGGCCCTGGCTGTCGGTCAGACGGCCATCGTCCAGCAGCTGCAGCAGGGTGTTGAAGACGTCGGGATGCGCCTTTTCGATCTCGTCGAACAGCACCACGGAGTACGGCTTGCGGCGCACGGCCTCGGTGAGCTGGCCGCCTTCATCATAGCCCACATATCCTGGAGGCGCACCGATGAGGCGGGACACGGAGTGCTTTTCCATGTACTCGCTCATGTCCAGACGCACCATGTTGTCCTCGGTGTCGAACAGGGCTTCGGCCAGGGTCTTGCACAGTTCGGTCTTGCCCACGCCCGTGGGGCCCAGGAAGATGAACGAGCCCGTGGGACGCGCGGGGTCGGACAGACCGGCACGGGCACGCAGCACGGCATCGGCCACGGCCTGCACGGCTTCATCCTGGCCCACCACACGCTTGTGCAGCTGATCGGCCAGATGCAGCAGCTTTTCGCGTTCGGATTCCATGAGCCGGGTCACCGGGATGCCCGTCCATTTGGCCACGATCTCGGCCACGTCGTCGGGGCGCACTTCTTCCTTGAGCAGACGCGGCCCGTCGGCACCGGCGGCACTGGAGGCCTCGGCCAGCTGTTTTTCCAGGGCCAGCAGGGTGGAGTATTTGAGCTCGGCGGCCTTGTTGAGGTCATAGGCCCGTTCGGCCTGCTCGATGGCCAGCTTGGTCTGCTCGATCTTCTCCTTGATGCCGCGCACGCTGTCGATGGCGCTCTTTTCCTTTTCCCACTGCTGGCGCAGCTCGCCCTGCTGCACCCGCAGCTCGCCCAGTTCGCTTTCCAGCTTTTCCAGGCGGTCGCGGGAGGCATCGTCGGTCTCGCGGCGCAGGGCCTCACGCTCGATCTCCAGCTGCATGACCTTGCGGTTCACCTCGTCCAGATCGGACGGCAGGGAGTCGATCTCGGTACGGATCAGGGCCGCGGCCTCGTCGATGAGGTCGATGGCCTTGTCCGGCAGCTGACGGTCCGTGATGTAGCGGTGCGACAGGGTCACGGCCTCCACGATGGCGGAGTCGCTGATGCGCACGCCGTGGTGGACCTCAAAGCGTTCCTTCAGGCCACGCAGGATGGAGATGGCGTCCTCCACCGTGGGCTCGTCCACCAGCACGGGCTGGAAACGGCGTTCCAGGGCCGGATCCTTTTCGATGTACTTGCGGTACTCGTCCAGGGTGGTGGCGCCGATGCAGTGCAGTTCGCCACGGGCCAGCATGGGCTTGAGCAGGTTGCCCGCGTCCATGGAGCCTTCGGTCTTGCCCGCGCCCACGATGGTGTGCAGCTCGTCGATGAAGAGGATGATCTTGCCTTCGCTCTTCTCCACTTCATTGAGCACGGCCTTGAGGCGTTCCTCGAATTCGCCGCGGTACTTGGCACCGGCGATCAGCGCGCCCATGTCCAGGGCGTAGAGCTTGTGGCCGCGCAGGCCTTCAGGCACGTCGCCCTTGACGATACGGAAGGCCAGGCCTTCCACGATAGCCGTCTTGCCCACCCCGGCCTCACCGATGAGCACGGGGTTGTTCTTGGTACGGCGGGACAGGATGCGCACCACCCGGCGGATCTCGGCATCACGGCCGATGACGGGGTCCATCTTGCCCTGACGGGCGGCTTCCACCAGGTCACGGGCGTACTTGCTCAGGGCCTCCACCGTATCCTCGGGGGTGGGGCTGGTCACCCGCGCGCCGCCGCGCAGGCTCTCCATGGCCTGGCCGAAGCTGGCGCGGCTGATGTTGTATTCCTTGAAGACCTCGCCCAGCGGCGTGCCGGGCGCGTTCTCGGCCAGCGCGGCGAACAGATGGTCCACGCTGACGTATTCGTCCTTCATGCGCCGGGATTCGTTCTCCGCGTCGCCAAGCACCTTGGCCAGGCGCTGGGTGATGGAGATGCGGTTGGGGTCCATGCCGCCGCCGGAGACGGAGGGACGCTTGCGCAGTTTTTCCTCCACGGCCACGGCCAGGGCGGCGGTCTGCACGCCCATCTGCTCCAGGATGCGGGGCACGATGCCCTGTTCCTGACGGATCAGGGCCAGCGCCAGATGCTCGCTGTCGATATCCTGATGGCCCATGCCCACGGCGATGCTTTGCGCCTGGGTCACGGCCTCGCGGGCTTTTTCCGTGAATTTGTTGATGTCCATATATCCTCCACAATGCCGCTATGGACGGGGCCCGTCATGCGGGCCGCCCCACGGCGGAAGGTAAGCAAAATCTTTTTTGTGCGCGGGCCACGCGGGCGGCGGGCTTCAGAGGGCCCGGAGCCTGTCCGGGCGGCGGCACAGGGCCGGAGAGGTCTGCGGGCCGCCGCACGGATCCGTGTCCGCGGGCTTTCCGGCACAGGGGATCAGTCTTCAAATCCCTGCAGTTCGCGTACCTTGTGCTCCAGCGCGTCGATGCGCTCCAGCAGGTCCACGATGATGGTGCCGCCCACCACGGGCAGCTCGAAGTCACAGCAGATGCGTTCCAGTTTGCGCACACGGTAGATGTCCGCGTCACGGAAGAACTGGACGCTCCCCTCCGTGCGGCTTTCCAGCCAGCCCAGGGCCATCAGCTCACGCAGACGCTCGGGCGCGATGCCGGTACTTGCCATGAATTCCTCGCAGGCCATGACCACGGTGGTCATGTCGTCTCTGTCAGACGTGCTCATATCACAACCTCCATCCTAGCCGCGGGCCCGGAAGGACGACGTGTCCGCCAGCTGCTGCCACAGGGCCTTCTCCTTGTCCGAAAGCTGCCCGGGCACCCGGATCATCACGCGGGCCAGCAGGTCGCCGCGGTGCTGTGCCGAACCAAGCCCCTTGCCGCGCAGGCGGAACTTGCGCCCCGAGGACGAACCGGCGGGGATGTTCATCTCCACCTGGCCTTCCAGGGTGGGCACGGGCACACGGGCACCCAGGGCCGCCTCCCACGGGGCCAGGATCACGTCGCACTGCAGGTTGTCGCCGTCCACCTTGAACACGGGATGCGGCAGATAGCGCACCCGCAGGAACAGGTCGCCGGGCGCGCCGCCGGGCGCGGGCTCGCCCTGCCCGCCCAGACGCAGCTTGGCGCCCTCGCGGATGCCGGAGGGCACGTTCACCTCCAGCGTCTTGGGACCGAAGGACGTCTGCAGGCTCACGCTGCGGCGGCCGCCACGGGCCACCTCTTCCAGCGTCAGGGGCAGCTCGGCCTCCACGTCACGGCCGCGACGCGGCTGCTGCTGCCGGAACCCCCCGAACGGGTCGCCGCCGAAACGGCTGCCGCGCCCGCCGAACAGGGTCTCGAAAAAGTCCGAGAAGCCCGCACCGTCGAAATTCTGGCCGTTGAAGTTGAAGTGCATATTTTCAAAGCCCGGAGCGCCCTGGAACTGCTGGCCATGCTGCCAGTTGGGGCCGAGCTGATCGTACATACGCCGCTTTTCAGGGTCTTTGAGCACTTCGTAGGCTTCGTTGATATCCTTGAATTTCTCTTCGGCCTGCTTGTTGCCCGGGTTCAGGTCCGGGTGGTACTTGCGGGCCAGCTTCTTGTAGGCTCTGGCAATCTCGTCCGCACCGGCGGAACGCTCCACGCCCAGAAGTTTGTAATAATCCTTGTATTCTACTGCCATGATGCTCTCCCCCAATCGGGTCTTCTTGCCAATAGGTAAGACGTTCTTGCCCGGCGTCAAGAAACCGTCACACAAAAAATATTCTCCGGCATCGCCCCCTGTCCGGCCGGGGCACAGCAGCCATGCGGGGGCGCTCCCCGGCCCGGGGGCCGCCCCCCGCATGGCCGGGAGCAGACACGGCCTCCCCGCCGGCAGACGCTCCCTGCCCGAGCGCCGCAGGCGCTGGGCGGCAGGCCGGGGCGCGCAAAAAAAGCCGGGAAGGACCAACGTCCCTCCCGGCCATGAGATCAGGCTCCGGTGTGCCCGGAACGGCTAGACGATGCCGTGCTCGCCAGGCTTTTCATACACGGGGCGCTCCTGCTGGTGCACATAGAACTCCGTGTCGCCCAGGGCCAGCAGGACGGCCGAAGACACATAGATGGACGATGCCGTGCCCACGAACACGCCGATGAGCATGGTCAGGGCGAAGTCGTGGATCACACCGCCGCCCAGCAGGTACAGGGCCAGGGTCGCCACAAAGGTGGTACCGCTGGTCAGGATGGTACGGGACAGGGTCTGGTTGACGCTGCGGTTGATGAGGGAGGCCAGGGGCTGCTTGGGCGCGGCCCGCAGGTTCTCGCGCAGGCGGTCATAGACGATGATGGTGTCGTTGAGCGAGTAGCCCACCAGGGTCAGCAGGGCCGCCATGACGTTGAGGTCGATCTCCACGTTCATGAGCGACAGCAGGCCCACCGTGATGAACACGTCATGGATGAGGCCCACCAGGGCGCCCAGGGCGAAGTTGAGCTTGAGGACGAAGCAGACCACCAGGGTGATGCCCAGGGCCACCAGCACCAGCCAGCCCATGCCCAGGCCCGTGAGCCCGGCCAGGTACATGCCGCCCCAGAGGACGGCGGCCATGGCCACACCGGCCATCCAGCGCTGTTCGAAGCGGCCGGAGATGTACACGGCGATGAGCAGGGTCGCATAATACAGGGCGCCCAGGGCCTTGTTGGTCAGGTCGTCACCGACCTTGGGGCCCACCATTTCAAGGCGCTGGATCTCCACATCGTTGCCGGGGAAAGCCTTGGCCAGAGCGGCCAGCACACTGGTGCGCAGGGCCGCGGCATCGGTGTTTTCGGCCGAGGAGAAGCGCAGCAGGTAATCACGCGCGCCCTCGCCGAAGCGCTGGGTGCTGATGCCCGGCAGCTCGGGGATGTCCAGGCTCTTTTTCAGGACCTCGTCCTCCACGGGCTGGGCGAACTGCACCTGCACGATGACGCCGCCGGCGAAGTCGATGCCCATGCGCAGGCCATTGCCCCACAGCGCCGATCCCAGCCCCACCAGAAGCAGCAGGATCGAGATGGCGTAAGCGATATGGCGCTTGCCGATAAAATCTATCTTGGTGTCATGCTTGATGAATGCGAAAGCCATGATTCTCTCCCGGCCAGCCTAGATGCTGATGCCCTTGGGGCCGCACTTGCGCGCCCAGTATTCAAAGATGGCCCGCGACACGAAAATGGCCGTGAACATGGAAGCCACGATACCCAGCGACAGCGTGACCGCAAAACCGCGGATGGGGCCCGTGCCGAACTGGTACAGGATCACCGTGGCGATGATGGTGGTCAGGTTCGAGTCGGTGATGGAGATGGTGGCGCGCTCGAAACCGGCCTTGACGGCCGCCAGGGGCGAAAGGCCCAGATGCAGTTCCTCGCGTATGCGTTCGTAGATCAGCACGTTGGCGTCCACGGCCATACCGATGGTCAGCACGATGCCGGCGATGCCGGGCAGGGTCAGGGTGGCGCCGAAGGCGGCCATGCCCGCCATGACGATGAGCATGGTGAAGCAGAGCATGACGTCGGCGATGACGCCGCTCATTCCGTAGTAGATGGCCATGAACACGACCACGGCGGCGGCACCCACCAGGGCGGCGTTGATGCCGCTGTCGATGGATTCCTGGCCCAGGGAAGGGCCGACGGTGCGTTCTTCCAGCACCGACACGGGCGCGGGCAGCGAACCGGCACGCAGCACGATGGCCAGGTCCGTGGCTTCCTGGGTGGTGAACTGGCCCGTGATGACGGCACGGCCGCCGGCGATGCGCTGCTGGATCACGGGCGCGGAGTAGACCTTGTTGTCCAGCACGATGGCCATGCGGCGGCCCACGTTCTCGCCCGTGATGTTCTCGAACAGGGTGGCGCCGCGGCTGTTGAAGCTCAGGCTGACGCTGGCGCGGTTCTTCTCGAAGGTGGGCTGGGCATCGGCCACGTCCTCACCGGAGAGCATGGTGTCCTTTTCCACCGCGATCAGGCGCGTGGCGGTCTCGCTGCCGTCATGGCCCTTCTCCAGCAGGGGCAGGGCCATGAAGCCGCTGGGCAGCACGGCCTTGTTGGGGTCCACATCGTCACGGACAAGGTGGAATTCCAGGTGGGCGGTCTGCCCCAGGATCTGCACGGCACGGCGCGGGTCGGACAGGCCGGGCAGCTGCACCTGGATGCGGTTGCCTTCCTGCTTGCGGATGTCGGGCTCGGCCACACCGAACTGGTCGATACGGTTGCGGATGGTCCGCAGGGCCTGGTCCAGGGACATGTCTTCGATGCGGCGGATCTCTTCGGGGCGGAACTCGGCCACATAGCGCAGGCCGGCTTCCGAGCGCCGGGGTTCGGCCACCTTCAGCTGGGGGAAATGCTTTTGCAGGATCTCCTGCAGCCTGGCCTCATCCTCCACACGCGGCAGGACAAATTCCAGTGTGTCATTGCCCACCACGCGGGGATGCAGCACGACGATCTTCTCGTCCTTGGCAAGGCGGCGGATATCCTGCCCGGCCAGCGCCAGCGAGTTGCTGACAGCCTTGGCCACGTCGACCCCCAGGGTCAGGTGGATGCCGCCCTTCAGGTCCAGGCCAAGGTTGATTTTTTTGGATGGTAGGACGTTTTCCAGCGCCGTACCGATATAGGGCACGCTGGGCAACGCATAGACAAGGCAGAGGCCGAACACGAGCACGGCCACGGCCAAGCGCGAGCGCAAACCAATCATTTGGGATACCTTCCGCACTTGATGGGGGATGTCCGTACAAACGGAAAGAGGCGGCCGGCCGGAGCCGGAGCCGCCGACACGGCCCGGCGCCCCCCTGCGGACAGGGAGACGCCTAAGCCGCAACCATTACCGATTCCGAAACAAGGACGGAATGCTATTTCTTTTCTTCGGCCTTGACTTCAGCCTTCTCGGCGCTCTTGCCGACCAGGCCGCCGATGGCGCCGCGGCTCATGCGCAGCTTGGCGTCACCACATTCGATGACCACTTCTTCTTCGCTGATCTCCATGATGCGGCCGATCAGGCCGCTGCTGGTCATCACGTGGTCGCCGCGCTTCAGTTCGGCCAGCATCTGCTTGTGGGCCTTGGCGCGCTTCTGCTGGGGACGGATCAGCAGGAACCAGAAGATGGCGAACATCAGGATCAGGGGAACAAACTGCATCAGCATGTCGCCACCGCTGGGGGCGGCGCCGCCGGCCTGGGGGGTACCCATGGCGAAAGCAACGGATTCAAACAACAAGACGAACCTCCAAAGGGATGCTGTAGGCAGGCCGCGCACTATGCGGGATGCCCGGGGTAACAAATTTTCAGCGCACAATCATATCCTGCTGCCCAAAAACTTGCAAGCCCTTCTCCTGAGCGGAAAAAACGGCATCCGGCGGCCGAAAAGCTCCTCAGCCCTCCAGCACGGCCCGGACGAAATCGCAGGCGATGCGCACCACCTCGCCCCGGCTCTCCCGGTGTGCCAGGGGCAGATGTCCGCCGTGCCGGCTGACCGTGCGCAGCACATGGGTCTCGGCCCTGCGGGAGGACGTGCAGATCCACTCCACGGCATTGCGGCGCGGGCAGCTGCTGTCGTGCCAGAGCTGGGCATAGCAGACCGGGACATCGCAGGCGGGCAGCAGGGCCCGCAGCCGGGGCTGCTCACGGGCGATCTCGGCCATGTGGCGCCAGCAGACCACCCGCTCGTGCCCCTGCCAGGGCGCTGTCTCCCGCGCGGCCTCGCTGCGCGGGGAACAGATCTCCACCGGCTGGCGCCAGGCTTTCCAGGCCAGCCGCCAGCGCAGGGCCCGCTCGCCCAGGCGGCCGGGGCGGGACGACCAGAAGAGCGGCGCGGCGAAGACCAGCAGGCAGCGGGGCGCGGGCAGGCCCCTCGCCCGGGCCCAGAAGAGCGTATCCAGCGCCAGCAGGCCGCCCAGGGAATAGCCCGCCAGCAGGGGCGGCTCCGGGCTCCGGCCGGCAAGGACGGCGTAGGCCTCATGGGCCGCCGCGCTCCACTGGCTCCAGCGGCTGCGCACGAAGGCCTCCCAGCCGGCACCATGCCCCGGCAGGCAGGGCGCATGGCACGCCACGCCCCATGCCGCCAGCCCTTGCGCCAGCGCGTCCATATCAGCGGGCCCTCCCCCCAGACCGTGAAGCAGCAGCGCGTCCATTCTTGCCCTCCCCGACGCATGAGGATACAACTACGCCTGTTTTTCCTGTCCGCAGACCTTAACCTGTCAGGAGCATCCATGCAAACCTGCGACACGCTTCTCCATGCCGGTGTCCTGCTGACCCAGGACGATGACCGGCGCGTCCTTGAAAACGCCGCCCTGGCCATCGACGGCGGGCGCATCGTCGCCCTGGGCTGCGGCCGGGATGTGACGGCCGCATGGCAGGCACGTGAAATCCTCGACCTTTCCGGCATGCTCGTCATGCCCGGCCTTGTCAACGCCCATACCCACGCGGCCATGACCTTCCTGCGGGGCCTGGCCGACGACATGCCGCTCATGGACTGGCTGCAGCAGAAGATCTTTCCCGTGGAACAGGGCCTGACGCCCGACCTGGTGCGCCTGGGCAGCCTGCTGGGCTTTGCCGAGATGCTGCGCACCGGCACCACGGCCTGCGTGGACATGTACATCTTCGAAGCCGCCGTGCTGGAAGCGGCGGACCGGGCAGGTCTGCGCTGCCTGGCCGGCGAGGGCGTGTTCAACTTTCCCTCGGCCTGCTGCCCCGATGCCGATGCGGCCCTGGCCTGCACCCGGGAGATGGCGCAGCGCTGGGCCGGGCATGACCGCCTGCATGTGGCCGTCATGCCCCACAGCGTCTATACCACCACGGCGGCGCAGCTCACGGCCTGCCGGGAGCTGGCCGACGAGCTGGGCCTGCCGCTGCACATCCATCTGGCCGAGACCCGGCAGGAAACGGCCCTGAGCCTGCAACAGCACGGCCTGCGCCCCGTGGCCCATGCCGACCGTCTGGGCCTGCTGCGCCCCGGGACCATCCTGGCCCATGTAGTGGACGTGGATGCTGACGAGATGGCCCTGCTGGCCCGGCGCGGCGTGAGCGTGGTTCACAACCCTTCTTCCAACATGAAGCTGGCTTCCGGGGTGGCGCCGGTGCCCGCCATGCTGGACGCCGGGGTACGGCTGGCCCTGGGCAGCGACGGGGCCGCCAGCAACAACCGGCTCAACATGTTCACGGAGATGGGCCGCGCCGCACTGCTGCACAAGGCGGCGGGCGATCCCGAGACCATGCCCGCCCGGACGGTGCTCGACATGGCCACACGCGGCGGTGCGGCGGCCCTGGGCAGCGACGGCGGCGTCCTTGCCGTGGGCTGTCCCGCGGACTGCATCGCGCTGGACCTTTCCGCGCCCAACATGCAGCCGCTGTTCAATGCGGCCTCCCACGCCGTCTACGCGGCCACAGGCATGGAAGTGGCCCTGACCATGGTGGCGGGCGAGGTCCTGTACCGCGACGGCCGCTTCAGCCGCTTCGACTACGCGGCCCTGTGTGCGGAAGTGCGCGAGATGCGCCGCTTCGTCCTGCGCCGTCTGGGCCTGCCCGAAACGGTGGCCTGAAGCCGCAGCCCCTTCGTCCCGCCTGCCGGGAATGTCCCCGGGCGGCAGCAGGGAGCCGCCCCGGGCGGGGATCCTGTGCACGGGGGGACTTGACACCATTGTTTTTTGGTCTATAGTGCCCCATTCAGACTGAAACGAAAGCGCTTCGGCGCATGGAGGTATCGTTATGGCTGCTCTGCTTAATGCCGTGAAAACCGCCGAAGGCGTGGTTGTGAACGGTTTTGTGGTTTCCCCCGTCATTGACAAGTGCGAAGGCTGTGACCGCATTCGCGAGTTTGAAGGCGAAAACTTCTGCTCCAGCTACGCCAGCCCCGCCAGCAAGTGGTCCGGTGGCCGCTGCAACTTCGCGACCCATGTGAAGGTGCAGGTCGCCGCCGCTGCCAAGGTCAACCCCCTGAAGGCGTCCAAGCGCGCCGCCAAGGGCCGCTAGATCATACGCGGCATGCGGGACGCGCCCGGCGCGGACATCCCGCACCGATTGCAATTTTCTGGCACATTGCACAGGGGAGGCTGTCGCGGCAGCCTCCCTTTTGTCATTTGTCCGCAGGGGCATCGCCCCGGACGGCTTCAAGGAACAGCATCATGAACACGAGTTCGCAGGACAGCGCCCTGTCCTCCCTGCGGCACTGGCTGGATCAGCGCCAGGACCGTGTGGCGGCCCTTCAGGGCGACCTGACCGCCTTCCGCGCCCTGGGCCCGGAAAACGGCGGCGAGGGCGAGCTGGCCAAGGCCCTGTATATCGAAGACTGCCTGCGCGCCTGCGGGGTAGGCGACATCCGCCGTCTGGATGCCGCCGACCCGCGCGTGCCCTCCGGGCTGCGCCCCAACGTGGTGGCCCGCATCCCCGGCCGCTCCTCCCGGACGCTCTGGCTTTTTGCCCACATGGACGTGGTGCCGCCCGGCGATCCGGCCCTGTGGCATTCCGATCCCTGGCAGGTGGTCCGGCAGGGCGACCTGCTCATGGGGCGCGGTGTGGAGGACAACCAGCAGGGCCTGGTGAGCATGCTGCTGCTGGCCGAAGCCCTGCACGCCTGCGGCATCACGCCCGAGCGCAGCCTGGGCCTGGTGTTCATGGCCGACGAGGAATGCGGCAACGACTACGGCCTGGCCCATGTGCTGGAACGCCACGCCGCCCTGCCGGAAGAGCAGCGCTTCCTGCGAGCTGACGACCTGTATATCGTGCCGGACTCCGGTTCCCCCACGGGCGCGGACATCGAAGTGGCCGAAAAATGCCTGTGCTGGCTCAAGGTCGGCATCAGCGGCGTGCAGTGCCATGCCTCCACGCCCCACAAGGGCCGCAACGCCTTCGTGGCCGGCGCGGCCGCCGTGCTGGCCTGCATGGAGCTGCACAAGGACTTTCCCCGCCGCGACGCCCTGTTCGACCCGCCCTGCTCCACCTTCGTGCCCAGCCGCCACGATGCCAACGTGCCCAGCGTCAACATCCTGCCCGGACATGACCGCTTTTATGTGGACTGCCGCCTGCTGCCCGGTGTGGAGCCCGAACATGTGCTGGACGCCGCCCGCCGTCGCCTGACGGCCGTGGCCGAACACCACGGCGTGGGCATCGACGTGGCCATCGACCACTGCCAGCGCGCCTCGGAAACGGCTGCGGACAGCCCCGTGGTGGCGGCCCTGCGCCGTGCCGTCACGGACATCTATCAGGTGGAGGCCCGGCCCGTGGGCATCGGCGGCGCCACCGTGGCCGCCCTGCTGCGCCGGCAGGGCCTGCCCGCCGCCGTATGGAGCTGCATCGACAGCACCTGCCACCAGCCCGACGAACATTCTTCCATCACCGCCACCCTCAAGGACGCCCAGGTGTTTGCCCATGTGCTCATGCAGCGCTGAGAACCGTTTTGACTGTATCGTGACAGGCGGCGGCCATGCCGGTTCCGAGGCCGCCGTGGCCCTGGCCCGCCTGGGCCTGCGCGTGCTGCTGGTCTCCGGCAATGTGGACCGTCTGGGCTACCTGTCCTGCAACCCGGCCATCGGTGGTCTGGCCAAGGGCCACATGGTGCGCGAGATCGACGCCCTGGGCGGCATGATGGGCCTGTGGGCCGATGCCGGGGGCATCCAGTTCCGCACCCTCAACATGAGCAAGGGCCCGGCCGTGCGCGCCACCCGCGCCCAGATCGACCGCGAGGCCTACCAGAAGGTCCTCAAGAAGACCCTGTTCTCCACGCCCGGCCTGCGCATCTGGCAGGACTCCGTGACCGAGGTGCTGGAAGAGAACGGCCATGCCTCCGGCGTGCGCACGGCTCAGGGCCTGACCTTCCATGCCCGGCATGTGCTGCTCACCACCGGTACCTTCCTGGCCGGCCTCATCCACATCGGCCTCACGCATCTGCCCGGCGGCCGTCTGGGCGATGCCCCGGCCACGGGCCTTTCCGACAGCCTGCGCCGCCTGGGCCTCACGCTGGGCCGCCTCAAGACCGGCACCACGCCGCGCCTGCTGCGGGCGTCCATCGACTTTTCCAGGCTGGAGGAACAGCCCGGCGATACCCCGCCGCCGCGCTTCAGCTTCCGTGGTCCCGGCCCGGTGCTGCCGCAGGTGCCCTGCCACATCACCTGGACCAACGAGGCCGCCCATGCGGCCATCCGCTCCGGCTTCGACCGCTCGCCCCTGTTCACCGGGGTCATCCAGGGCACGGGCGCCCGCTACTGCCCCTCCATCGAGGACAAGGTGGCCCGCTTCCCCGAACGCGAACGGCACCAGATCTTCCTGGAGCCCGAAGGCCTGGACAGCCCGGAGGTCTACGCCAACGGCATCTCCACCAGCCTGCCGCTGGACGTGCAAGAGGCCATGCTCCACGCCATCCCCGGCCTGGAGCATGCCGTCATGGTGCGCCCCGGCTACGCCATCGAATACGATTACGCCAACCCCGTGCAGCTGCACGGCACCCTGGAGACCAAGGCCCTGCCCGGCCTGTGGCTGGCGGGCCAGATCAACGGCACGTCCGGCTATGAAGAGGCCGCGGCCCAGGGACTGTGGGCGGCCCTGAACATCGCCTGCCGGGAAAAGGAGCTCGACCCCTTCGTGCCCGGACGCGATTCCTCGTACATGGCCGTGCTGGTGGACGACCTGGTCACCTCCGGCACCGAGGAGCCCTACCGCATGTTCACCTCGCGGGCGGAGCACCGCCTGCTGCTGCGCGAGGACAACGCCGACGTGCGCCTGACCCCGCTGGGCCGCAAGATCGGCCTGGTGGGCGAGGAGCAGTGGCGCCTCTTCAACGACAAGATGGAACACGGCCACGCGGTGCGCCGCCTGCTGCAGCAGGTGCGCGTCCAGCTGTCCGACGGCGAAGAGGCGGAGCAGGCCGCTCCGGCAACGCCGGAAGAGACGGAGCTGCGTACCGCGCTGCGCGGCCGGACCCTGGAAGAGGCCCTGCGCCGTCCCGACATGGATCTGGAACGCCTGGCCCGCCTCTCCGCCCCGCTGGCCGAAGCCCTGGCGGATCGCGACCCGCGCGATCTGGAGACCGTCCAGGTGGACGTCAAATATGCGGGCTATCTGGAGCGCCAGCGCGAGCTCATCGCCCGTGCCGCGCGTCTGGAATCCGTGGAGCTGCCCGCCGATCTGGATTACCGGCAGGTGGCGGGCCTTTCCCGCGAGGTGGAGGAAAAGCTGGACCGCGTGCGGCCCCGCAACCTCGGCCAGGCCGGGCGCATCTCCGGCGTGACCCCGGCGGCCGTGGGCTGTCTGGAGATCCATCTGCACAAGCTGGGCCTGCTGCGCGGCAGGCGGCAGTCCCTCTGATACCTTTCCCGGGACCTGCGGCCCAGCCGCGGGTCCCCTTTTTTGTGCCGCGCATCTTTGCCCGGCAAACGGAGGATGCGCTGTTGACGTTGGGGAATGTTCCCCGTTATCCTGCGAGGACGGGGGCCCTTTGCGCCTGAGCCTCCGGCCCGCGCTGCGCACACGGCGGGAAAGCATGGTCCTCCTGCCCCGGCGCGGCATCCGTTCCCGCGGCCGCCCGGACGCGTCCACGGCAAGGCGGGGCCAGCCCGCCGCCTTCGTGGCCCGCGTTCCCTGCGGCGTTCCCCTCACCCCAGCCCGTGCCGCGGCACGGCGACATCTTTGCCCGGCGCCGGCGCGGCGCGCAGGCAAAGCCCTTCTAGGAGGCTGTTTTGGACGGTGGTTCCGACTGTCATAGTAGCAATGGCACCATCTGGTCGCGTCTGGCCCGCTTTTTCGGACGCGAAGACGATGAATCCCTGGAAAAAGCCATCATCGAGGCCCGGGCCGAAGGCGAGGTGGAGCCCGACGAGGAGTCCATGCTCCTGGGCATCCTGCGCTTCAACGACCTGCAGGTGCAGGACACCATGACGCCCCGCACCGACATCGACTGCGTCCCCGAGGACATGCTCCTGCCCGAAGTGGCCAGGGTCATCGTGGAGTCGGGCCACTCCCGCATCCCTGTCTTCCGCGACACCCGCGACAACATGGTCGGCATGCTCCACGCCAAGGATATCCTGAGCTGCCTGCTGGACCCCAAGATGGCCGACCAGCCCGCCAGCGCCATCATGCGCGAACCGTTCTTCGTGCCCGAGACCAAGCCCATCCGCAACCTCCTGCAGGAATTCCGCGCCAGCAAGCAGCATATCGCCATAGCGCTGGATGAATACGGCGGCACCTCGGGCCTGATCACCATCGAAGACCTGCTGGAAGAGATCGTGGGCGACATCGAGGACGAGCACGACGCCCCCCGCGAGGAGGACATCCGTCCCCTGGGGGCCCATGTCTACGAACTCACGGGCCGTGCCCTGCTGGAAGACCTGGAAGAACTGGGCGTGGACCTCAGCTCCGACGAGGTGGACACCATCGGCGGCTACCTGAGCATGGAAGCTGGCCATGTGCCCGCCCCCGGCGAGGTCTTCACCCTGCGCGGCTGGCGCTTCGAAGTGCTGGATGCGGACAAGAAGCTCATCCGCCACCTGCGCATGGAACCGGCCCGGGAAAACACGCCCGAGGCCCCTGAAACGGAAGCCTGAGATGCGTGACGCCTGGTTGCGTTCCACCCCCCTGGGCCCCGGCCTTGCGGGGGCTGCGGCGTTGTGGCTGTCGTTCCCCAACGGCTGGATCTCCCTGCCGCCGCTGGCCCTGCTGCTGCCCCTGTGCCTGGCCCTGCTGGGCACGTCGGCGCCCTCGGCGGGCGCGGCCCTGCGCCGCGGCTGGCTGACCTCCATCGCGGGCATGGCGGCCGTGCTCTACTGGCTGACCATCCCCATGGCCACCGTGGGCAACCTGCCCCTGGCCCTGGCGGCGGTCTGCGCCCTGCTGGTGGCCACCTGCCTGGCCAGTGCCGGCGGCCTGTTCTGCCTGCTGGCCCACGCCCTGCGCGGACGCGGTCCGCTGGCGCAGGCCTGGCTGCTGGGCCTTGCCTGGTATTTTCTGGAATACGCCTACGCGCTGGTGGCGGGCTTCCCCTGGCTGCCCCTGGGCGGTGCCCTGGCGGCCTGGCCCCTGTGGATACAGGCGGCCGACGTGACGGGCGCCTACCTGCTGGCCGGCCTGTGGGTCACGGTGATCCTCTGCCTGCGGCACTGGCGCCGGCCCGCCTGTGCGGGCACCGGTCTGCTGCTGGCGGTCCTGCTGCTGGGCTACGGCGCCTGGCGCCTGCACACCACGCCGCTGGAGAGCGATCCCCGGGGCGGGGACAGCGTGGCCGTCCTCTTCGCCGAGGGCAACATCGACCAGAACCAGAAGTGGGTGCCCGTCTACCAGCGCCGCACGGTGGAGACCTATCTGCGCCTGACGCGGGCGGAACTGGCGCGCCACCCCGGCGAAACGCCCCTCATCGTCTGGCCCGAGACGGCCCTGCCCTTCAATTTCGACAATAACGGCATCCTGTCCGCGCTGGTGCGCAACCTGGCCCGCCAGGCCCGGAGCCCCCTGCTGACCGGCGTCCCCGGCTTCCAGCATGACGCGGCGGGCAACATGCAGGTCTTCAACCGGGCCCTGCTCCTCGATCCCTCGGGCGGCACCGCGGGCCATTATGACAAGGAGCACCTCGTGCCCTTCGGCGAATATGTGCCGGAGTGGCTCAACTGGAACTTCCTTGCCGACCTGCTCCAGGAGGTGGGCGTCTACACGCCCGGCCATTCCGCCGCGCCCCTGGTGCACGGGGACCTCCGCCTGGGCATGCTCATCTGCTATGAGGCCATCTTCCCCTGGCTGGCGCAGGCCCGTGTGGAGCACGGCGCCAACGTGCTGGTGGACATCAGCAACGACGGCTGGTTCGGCCGCTCGCCGGCGGCGCTCCAGCATCTGTACCTCGCCTCCCTGCGCGCCGTGGAGCAGGGCCGCTGGCTGCTGCGGGGCACCAATACCGGCATCTCCGCCATCATCGACGCCCGCGGCCGCGTGACCGTCCGCGGAGGCCAGTTCGAAGAAGATGCCCTCTGGGGGCGTTTCCGTCTGCAGCAGGGGGCCACCGTCTATCACACGCTCGGGCCCTGGCTGCCGCTGGCCGCCGGACTGCTCTGGCTCGGCATCTTTTGGGGCACGCGTCGCCCCTCACCTTCAACCCCCCGATAGTTCCCATGTTGCAACTCAGTGATCTTCGTGCCCGTTGCCAGCCCCTCGACCAGCGTTTCGACAACCTTTGGGGGCGTCTTTGACGTCGCGGCCAGCGAACAGCGCCTTGCCGCCATCGAAACGGAACTTTCCCGCCCCAACGCCTGGGACAATCCTGAAGCCCTGACCCCCCTGCTGCGCGAAAAACGCCGGCTGGAGGACGAGGTCTCCCGCCTCAACGCCCTCAAGACCTGCCATGACGACATGCACGAATGGCTGGAACTGGCTGTGGAAAGCGACGAGGACGAGGCCCTGGAATCCCTGGCGAAACAGCAGGACGCCCTGGACGCCCTGCTGGACGAGACGGAGCTGGTCATGCTGCTCTCCGGTGAGGAGGACAACCAGGACGCCATCCTGGAGATCCACCCCGGCGCGGGCGGCACGGAATCGCAGGACTGGGCGGAGATGCTGCTGCGCATGTACACCCGCTGGGCTGCCCGGCGCCACTTCACCGTGGAAGAGCTGGACTACCTGCCCGGCGATGAAGCCGGCATCAAGAGCGTGACCCTGCGCATCTCGGGCCCGCATGCCTTCGGTTTCCTGAAGAGCGAACGCGGCATCCACCGCCTGATCCGCATCTCGCCCTTCGATGCTTCCGGCCGCCGTCACACGTCCTTCGCCTCCGTGGACGTCATGCCCGACGTGGGCGACGACATCCAGCTGGACATCAAGGAGACGGACCTGCGTTTCGACACCTTCCGCTCCAGCGGCCCCGGCGGCCAGAGCGTGAACACCACCAGCTCCGCCGTGCGCGTGACCCACATCCCCACGGGCATCTCGGCCCAGTGCCAGAACGAGAAGTCCCAGCATCACAACAAGGAATCGGCCCTGCGCATCCTCAAGGCGCGCCTGTACAACCTTGAGCTGCAAAAGCGCGAAGCCGAACGCGCCGCCCAGTACGCGGGCAAGGACGCCATCGCCTTCGGCAGCCAGATCCGCACCTACACCCTCCAGCCGTACCGCCTGGTCAAGGATCACCGCACCAACAGCGAATGCGGCGATGTGGAAGCCGTCCTGGACGGCCAGATCGACCAGTTCCAGCATGACTACCTGCTCTACAGGCACGAGCAGCAGCGCTGACGTCAGTCCCCATGCCCCGGAAAGGTGAGTACGCAACACGGGTATTTTCCTCACCTTTCCGGCATATTTTCCTGCCATTTTCAGCCCTGCAACTTTACCTCGCCCGGCAAAAAGGATAGGATTCCTTATCATAACGACTGGCAGCCTTTTTATTTACGCTCTCCTTTCACCGACGAGGAGGAACGATGAACAAGAGCGAACTCATCAAGGCCCTGGCAGAAGAAAGCAATCTTCCGTTCGATGATGCGTCCTTGGTGGTGAACACTTTCATTGATGCGATGAAGGATTCGCTTATCGCTGGCGACCGTATCGAAATCAGGGGGTTCGGGAGCTTCAAGATCAAGGAATACAGCGGCTATGCCGGACGCAATCCCAAAACCGGCGAAAGCGTCTCCGTCGTGCCCAAACGCCTGCCCTTCTTCCGTGCCGGGAAGGAGCTCAAGGAATATATCAACCAGTAACCGCCGTCCCATCTAGCCCAGTTCCAAGGAGTGGACCATGCAATTTTTCGGTGCCCTGACCGCCCTCGTCACGCCGTTCAAAAACGGCGCCGTTGATGAAGCCGCCTATCGCGAATTCATTGAATTCCAGATCAGTGAGGGAATCCACGGCCTTGTGCCTTGCGGCACCACCGGCGAATCGGCCACGCTCTCTCACGAAGAGCATGAACGTGTCATCGAGATCTGTATCGACCAGGTCAAGGGCCGGGTGCCCGTCCTGGCCGGTGCCGGTTCCAACAATACCATCGAAGCCATCCGCCTGACCCGCTTCGCCAAGAAGGCCGGGGCCGACGGCGCGCTGCTGATCACCCCCTATTACAACAAGCCCACCCAGGAAGGCCTGTACCGCCACTTCAAGGCCATCGCCGAGGCGGTCGACATGCCCCTGGTCCCCTACAATGTCCCCGGGCGTACCGGCACCAACCTGCTGCCCGCCACCCTCAGCCGCCTGGCCCATGACTTTCCCAATATCGTGGGCGTGAAGGAAGCCACCGGCGACATGAGCCAGTGCAGCCTGATCATGGAGCAGTGCCCCAAGGGCTTCAGCCTGCTTTCCGGCGACGACTTCACCGCCCTGCCCCTGATGTCCATCGGCGGCAGCGGCGTCATCTCCGTGACTTCCAATATCGTCCCCGGCAAGGTGGCCGCCATGTACAATGCCTTTGCCAAGGGCGACATCGCCACCGCCATGGGCATCCATCATGACCTCTTCGTCCTGCATCAGGCCATGTTCATGGAAAGCAATCCCATCCCGGTCAAGACCGCCCTGGCTCTCATGGGCCGCATGACCGGCGAGATGCGCCTGCCCCTCTGTCCGCTGACCGACGAGCACCTGGAACGCCTCAAGGGCGTCCTGGCTTCCAAGGGACTGCTTGCCTAGTTCCGGCATAACGTCTTGCGAGCCCCGCTCCGGCGGGGCTTTTTTTTGCCCTGTGAAGGCCCGCCCCTTCCCGGCATGCTTATGCCCGGGGCCGGGGAGCGGCCTGCCGGGCGCGTGTCCGCCCCCCGTCCGCAGGGAGGCAGGCCTTCCGTGCCTCCGCCCCGGCCCGTCCGGCCTTGCCGCTGCTTGCCTTCCCCCTGTCCTGCTGCTAGCATGATGGCGTTTCCCATACCGTGCCGAGGAGAGCAGCCATGACCGATTCCCGTCTCGATCCGACAATCGTGCAACGCCTCATGCAGGCGCTGGAGGCGGACACCGCCGCTGAACTGGCCCGGGCCCTGGGCCTGCCCCTGACGGATGTGGAACAGGCACTGGCCAAAGGCGAGATCCCGGATGCCTGGGTCCGCATCTGCGCTGCGGAAACAGGCTGCAATGCCGACTGGCTTTTCTTCGGCCGCGGCCCCATGCGCCTCCCGCTGGTGGAATCCGGCGCCATGCCCGCCTGCCTCATGCTGGAAGATGCCGATGACGATGTGGACATGATCACCGTGCCCCTGGTGGTGGCCCGCCTGTCCGCCGGTTCCGGCAGCCTGGAGGTCAGCAGCGAGCAGGAAGGCGGCTATGCCTTCCGCAGCGACTTTTTGCACCGCAAGGGCAATCCCCGCCGCATGGTGCTCATGCGCGTCTCGGGCGACAGCATGGTGCCCGAGATCCAGGACAACGACCTCGTCCTGCTGGACCAGGGCCAGACCGAGATCGTCTCCGGCCGCCTCTACGCCATCGGCTTCGAGGATGCCATCTACATCAAGCGCATCGACCTGCTGCCCGGCCGGATCGTCCTGCACAGCACCAATCCCGCCTACCCTCCCGTGACCCTCGACCTGAGCGGCGACTGCGCCGAACAGTTCCGCGTCATCGGCCGTGTGCTCTGGTCCGGCCGCGAATACCGCTAGCTGCGTAGACCGGGCCATATTTTTTCTATGCCGCATGAAAAATCAGAACCACCCGCAAAGCGGGTGGTTTGCTCTGGCCCTATAAGGGCCTATTACCGGCTGCGCCTAAAGACGCTGGCTTTCACGTTGTTCAAGCCCAGTGCCCTTGCCGCCTTGACTACCCCTTAAAGGGGTCTTGATATTCGCGTGATGTCAGCTTGTCTCTTATAATATCGTGGCGTTCCTGATCCTGGATATACTTTTTAATCGTTGCCTCATTAAGCCCCACCGTACTGACATAATATCCTTCGGCCCAAAATTTTCTGTTGCCGAACTTATACTTAAGGTTTGCGTGTTTATCGAATATCATCAATGAACTTTTCCCTTTCAGGTAGCCCATGAAATTTGCCACACTGATTTTAGGAGGTATGGACACCAGCATGTGGACATGATCCGGCATCAGATGCCCTTCCAGAATCTCAACCCCTTTATATTTGCAGAGACATTGCAAAATTTCTTTTATACTTTCACGAAGCTGTGCGAAGATTATTTTCCTTCTATATTTTGGAGTAAAGACGATATGATACTTGCACAACAACTTCGTATGTGCTAAACTATGAGCCTTAGTTTTCATAACAAAAACACCTTTCCGTTAACGTTGCGATGGGCTTGAACAACTTCATCGTATCGGAAAGGTGTTTTTGTGTGTATAACGTATTGTCTCCACCCGCATAGCGGGTGGTTTTTTTGATGCGCGCCGTCAAAAATCCCCTTGGGGAAGCGTAATAACATGCGCAACATAGTATTTCATAGGATGCAACATAATTGCAAAAGGCGAGGTCGTTGGACCCCGCCTTTTTCTATGTGCGCTCAGCGAGCACGGCTGTCAGCCTGCTGCGGCTGATCTCGTAATATTCCGGCGACAGTTCCATGCCGATATAACCCCGGCCAGTCCTGATACAGGCCTCCCCTACGCTTCCGCCGCCCATGAACGGATCTAGGACAGTAGCCTGTGCAGCGGCCACGGCAAGCAGATTTTCGATCAGGGGCACGGGTTTGCTGGTCAGGTGAACCTTTCGTGCAGCAACTACCGGATAAGAGTACACGCCCGGAAGACATGAGCGAGCATGCTCGATGATGCGTCCCTTGGAGGCAAATAGGACATATTCGCACTGTTGCCGGAAACGGCCCATTTGCGGGCGAGCGCTGCGCTTGTCCCAAGGCACGATGCCCAGCCATTTCCACCCTGCGGCTTGTACGGCGTCGCTTAAGGCCGGAAGCTGTCTCCAGTCCGTAAAGACCATGAGCGGCGCACCATCGCGGGCAATGCGCCAACATTCTCCAAGCCACAACGTACACCACATGGCCCAGCTATGCTGGTCTTTGGCATCGCCAAGCATCGGAGGGTACCGACGTTTTACCCCGCTCAATTGGTATTTTTGCGCCGGGTCGGCCTGTCGTGTACTCAGGGAGACACCGCCGCTGGAGTACGGAGGATCGGTCAGGACAGCGTCCACGGAGCCGCTCTTCAGCGTTGTCAGGATAGCCAGCGCGTCACCTTGGTATAGAGTGACGTTGTCCGCCTGAAAGCGTGGAACCATAAAATTTCCCCAGTTAGAGCTCGCGGCCCTCAATAACGGGGCTCATGGCCCTCAGATAGTTTTATCTGATTATCTTTACAGCCCATCAGGCATCTGCCGTTTGGGATACGGAAGAATCGGCAGGCGAAGGCGCCGGAGCCAATCCGTTTTCAAGAAGCGGATGTAACGATATTGGCGCAGCATGATCTTTCGTGCCCTGTCCAAATTGGCCCGCAGGTATGCTCCACGTTTGTTGCCCTGCCTTTTGGCTGTGGCCAGTATATTGTGATAGACCTCGCCGTCCAACGCGTAAAACGGACTCTCATGGCATCCAAGATACAAAAATGAACACGCCTGATAGACCACGCCCAGGCCCTGGCAGCGTTCGTCCGCATAGGACTGTACCCAGGCCACGGACGGGCAGGCGCGGCGGATGTATTTCAAGCTGTAGCTGATCGCCCGGCTCTCACTGTTGCGCGGGGCATCGTCCGACAGCCACATACGGTTGAGTTCCAGGTATTGTCCTTGTGTAGTGTTTGCCACCACTTTGCCAGCTCTGGCCGGATTGAGGGCATAGCCCCATTGCAGGACGCCAACGATGGCCCCTTCGAGAAAAACTCCCAAGTTTACGTAACTATTGTTGACAACGCTATGGCTGTAGTGTTCGCGCCGGATAATTTCACGGGCTGTAGCACAGGGGATTTGGGCTACAAAATAATCGGCCGTGCCGAACCCTTGCACCCCTGTTGCTCCCATGATGTAGCCGGGCGGCCCGGCCAGGGGGGGCAGCCAGTCGCTCAGGACCGGCGGATGGTATGGTCTGCGGTTTGTGGCCATAGTGCCTCCATAGGAGAGGCTCCATGGCCTGCCTGATCGGGGCGCGTGGCCCGCAGGAGGTGATATGCCCCACAGCGGGGGCATTTATGCTCAAGTGATGCTTCAACTATCCAGCCTCTGGCCAGAAGTTTGCCGCAATGGCGGCAACGGATCTCGGTAAGTTGCTCCTGTTTCATGGTATGCAATCATGTTGCGCCCCATGATATAACCGCCTATACTGATGACGTCTCTCGCCGAGACTTCCGACAAGGCGGATACTCTGCGGATAGAGGGTCGTTTTTTCTATCCGTGGGGCCGTGGCGGGCTTGTCAGGCCCGTCGGTGGGGGCGTTGCGGCGCCCCCGCCACTGTCAAATCTTGTCGAGTTTCAGTCCTGGCGCGGCGTTGACCGCTTTTTTCCGAAGCCTGTAGCGTGTGTGCTGATAGACACGCAGCAGCGTGGTCGGGTCAGCATGGCCCATGACCTCCGCCACCGCTTTCACGTCCGCGCCATGCTCAAGGGCTTCCGTGGGCATGGCATGGCGCAGGCTGTAGGGCGTTATGCGCCGCGTGATGCCCGCCGCCTTGCGGGCCTGGTGCCACGCATGGCCTATGCATCGCACCGGCCGTCCCTGCCAGTGAATAACCCACGGACAGGCCAGCTTTTCGTCTTCCTCTCTCCACTTCCGCAACAGGGGCAGGATGTCGTCCCGGATGGGGACGATCCTGCTGTCGTCCTTCGCGCCCTTGGCAGCGTTGGGCATCCTCATATAGCCCGCCGCCAGATCCACATCCGCCCATGCAAGCCGAAAAAGCTCGCTGGGGCCGATACGCGGCCCGGCCGCCATGCCCAGGACAATCACACGCCGGATATGCGGCGCGGCTACCTTATACATGCGCGCAGCCTCGGCCCGCGTGGGCGGATCGATGCGCCGTGCCCTGGGGCGGTGCAGCCGGAAACCCGCCAGAGGCGACGCGGGCAGGCGGCCCGTCTCCACTGCCCAGGCCAAGACGGTACGCCACAGGCGGACGCGGTGGTGCGCTGTGGTGGCCATGACGCCGCGTGTTTTCTGGACCGCCAGAAACTCCCGTACTTGATCCGCCCCCACCCGGCGGGCCTGCCAGCCCCCGAACAGGGCCAGAAGCTGGTTGAGGTGATGCCGGGTACTGGTGCGGGTCACGTCCCGCGTGATCTGGTGGGCCAGATAGTCCTCTGCCAGTTGGCGGGCCGTCATAGTGGTCCGTTTGTGTTTTGTTGCCATATGGCCTCCTTGTGGGAGGCCTATAGCATACCCTCCAGCCTAGCCATGAGCGCCTGCGCTTGGTTGGGGCTCATGCGCGGGCCATGGTGCCCTTCAAGCCGTATCCACCAGCGTGTGGCATGGCAGTTCTCGGCCCGGACCTGTCCGCCCGCTGTGGCCACCAGCCCCCGGCAGACACCGGGCAGCCAGTTGGCGGGGCGTAGCAGGCCGCGCAGGTCCTCGTCGTTCCATGCCTGGCCCAGATGGGCCAGCCAGTCTCGTGCCATGATGTGCCAGCCATGCCAGAAACGGGGCTGATCAAACACGCAGCCCACGGCCTCGATGCTGCCGCCGTGATGCGCCCAAGATCCAAAGGACCGCACATCAAAGCGGTCCGGAGCGCACCAGTTGCGGATCAGGCAGCCACGCAGCATGACCCGCATGCCGGACTGCGCTTCCGGTCCCCGCCGCCCGAAGTCCTCGAGGATACAGTCCTCGAAAATGACGGTCTTGCCGCGTTCAACGTTCACTTTATCCGTATCCCCGGAGCCGCACAGCACCAGCTTGGCCGCGCCCCGGATGACACAGCGTCGAAAAACGGCACTGCTGCCCCATACCACGCCCACAGCCTCATCCAGCTGCCCCAGCGGGCAGGCGGACAGGTCGATGAGGCAATCCTCTACCAGCCAGTCCTGCCCGTTGCTTATATCCAGGCCATGCCCGCTCGCGTCCGGAGCGGTGATGGTCTGGCCCGCCAGGCTATACGTCATAGTCCACGACCACGGCCTGCACGGCCTCTACGGTCTCGGCGGCATCCACGGCGGCCAGCAGCTCGTCACGGCGGGCGGCGTGCAGAGCCTGCACATACGCCAGCCCCTCCGCATCCTCTACGGCCAGAAGGGCCGCGCCCACGGCTACGTCCTGCGCAGTAGGGGCGGTGGAGGGCATGGTCAGGGAGGCCGCCAGAGCAGCGTCGTAGCCGTTCTGGATCTCGCTTTGCTTGGCGGACTTGGCATCGGGGAGCGCACGGGCGGCAGCCTCCTCGGTGGCTTTCTTCTCCAGGCGTGCTTTTTCCGCCTGCCAGAGCTTCACATACGGCACGACCTGCTCGTCATAATCTTCAGCAGTCAGCGGCTTGTTGGGGCCATCCGTCCACTCGGTATGGCCAGTGTCACCGTGCCATTGCAGGGCATGCAGATTTGTCGGGGCGTCAAACGGGAAAACGAGGGCCGCGCCGTCGACGATGATCAGATTATCGGCGGGAACTACGGTAACTTGAGGCATAGGAAAGCTCCTGGTTATGCCGCATGGCGGCGATTAAAAATGTCTATCCGGCACTGTCGGCGCCACGACGTTGAGCGTGGAGCAGCTGGCTGGCCACACACATAACCTTTACGGATCTGCTTTGGAGGGCAGCAGCGCCAATCGAAATGTATGCCGACTAGACGACGCCTACGGTCCGAGCCAAAAGACAAGACAGACCGGTGGTTCTCAGCCTCACACCCATAGTCTGTCTGGGGTCAGCTCCGAGGCTGCCGACAGCCTGCCGCCGTACTATGCCGGGCATTATGTGATCCGCGTCTGAGCCCCGGTAGACGCGGGGTTGAGGGTGGTGGCCGGGTGTATCCGGCACTGTCGGGGACACCACGCTGTCCATCGAGCAGATGACAGCGCATGCCCACCAATGGCGTCATGTCCAAACATGGATTTCTGGGGAAACGCATGCTGATGGCGTTACAAAAAATGGCAACATCAATGGCGATACGCACGGAACCACAACTACCGTAGGCGGCTCTCAGCCCCATACCCATACGCTGGACGGTGCATCTGGAGAAGCCAACGGCCTGCCGCCGTACTATGTACTGTCGTACGTCATGCGATGCGCATGATCAGCGCAAGCGCATAATATGGCGGCAAGCTATCCACCTCTCCAGACGCCCCGGAAAGTGTATGTGTGTGGGGCTTAGACCCTCCAGTCGAAGTCGTAGGGATTTGGGATCTGTTCTCCGTAGACTCTCGATACGATGCGCCACTCGCCTCCCAGGCCCCACCGTTACCAATGGTATATTTATGCGTATGACTGGCCAGCTGCTCCACCGTGAGCGTGGTCTCGCCGACAGTGCCGGATAGACTGTGGGCATGCGTCTCCGAACCGCCAGTGGAGCCGGCTTTGTGGTCTTCCGACGCACCCAAAATAAACCGCCCTTGCAAATTCGGCACAGAGCCGCCCTGACCATCACTACCGCCATCACATTTGACCCAGTTCTCGCGGGGTTCGGACTCGCCAGGCATAATGGCACGGCGTCCGTCACTGCCGCCAAACGTAACTCCGTCAACGGCAATAGGGACTCGCTTCGGGAAAACAGACCAGGGATCAATACCTGTCAGGCTGATGGTCCCGTCTTCGCCGATATCGATATTGGCACCGCCTTTGACGAGCCCGACCGTTTCGTTGGTAGCGATGGGAACTTTGTCGCTGATCAGCTTGCCGATGGCCTGGAAGAGCTGGGTCAGGTCTTCGCTGCTGGGCGTGAGGCCTGCCTGTTTGATGACATGCAAAAGCTCCCGCTGGCCCTGCTCAATGGCAGCCGCGGGTACGGGCGAGCCAAGGATGCCGAGTTCCGGGTTGCCGTCGACATAGTGGGCTTCTTCGCCCTGGGCTTCCTGCCCGATGGGGGGCGCGTATTTCATGCTTATTCCTCGTATCCGATGATGAGTACCGTATGGGCCGGGGCGTAAAGGCGCAGCAGGCATTCCAGATCTTCCCGGCGGGCAAAGTCCAGCAGGCGTTCCCCCGGCACACTGGCCCCGCAGCGAAAGCGCAGCACACGCTGCCCCCTGACCACCACGGACCAGACGAAGCGCACGTCGTGGTCGCCGTTGAGGCGCTGGCCACAGCGGGAAAGCCCGGTCAAAAACGGCTTGTACTCCGTCACATGGATGGAAAGCCCCAGCAGGGCCGCCAGCTGCTGAAAGTAGGCGATACGCTGGCCCCCGGCGCCGGTCAGCTGGGCTACCACGGCCGCACGGCGGGCCTGCAAGGTACTGTCCCAGGCGATGGCGCAGTCTCCGGGCAGGCCGCAGACGCGCTCCCAGTCGGGCAACAGCTCCGCGGACTGCCGTGGATCGGATTCCCGTACCAAGGCGCTGCTCCGGCTCTCCGTGCGGCCGTATTCCCGCGCCAGACCGTCCAGCAGGCGGCCCCAGACGCTGTCCGGGTCTGTGGGCAGGGCCTGACCCGGCGGCTGCAGGGCAAAGAACTGCTCGCGGTAGGACACTATGCCTCCTCCCAGGTGATGCTGCCCGGCACGGCGATCTTGCCGGTGGGAATCTGGATATTCTGGGTGGGAGACAAGAGAACGTGGTCTTCCTCGCCTTCAGCACCGGAAATGGCCTCGTTAAGGCGGGAGATGACGACCGTGCCGCCGGGCACGGCATCGCGACGCAGGACGGCCCAGACGGCCTCGGCCACCACCACGCGAAGCCGGGGATTGTCCGGGCTGATGCGCAAATCAAGGCTGACGGGCTCCGGCACGGGGGCCACCACATAGACATCCGCCGTGACCGGCCGCAGACCGTCCAGATGATCCGCAACGCGCTGCACGTCTTCCGGCTGGGGGATGCCGTTTTCATAGGCATCATCCATCATGAAGCGCACGGTCACGGAGCCGCGGCCCATCTCGCCCGGGTAGCACCAGGCGCGGGTCACGCCCGCCACCTCCAGTGTCCAGGTAACGTAATCGCGCGCGGCCCCGCCCGACGGCAGGGTGCGGATGCGCGACAGCAGGCGTGTGCGCAGGGAGGCATCCGTCTCCGCTGCCGCGCCGCCGGTGATGTTGCCGGAAGCTGCGGCCCGGGCCTGGACGCCTGCCACCGGTATGGTCAGCTGCAAGGGCGTTGCGTCGGATGCATTGCCGTCCGGCCCGGCCTCCACAGCCTCGATGGCCGCACGGGCCGTACCGTCTTCGATCCAGGCATCGGCCAGGGTCACGTAGATCTGCCCGGACGGGCTCTGTACTTCCGTACCGGTGGGGATGGCGGCACCATCCTCGCCGCTGAAAGCGGCATACCCGGCTGCCTGTATGGCGGTCCGGCGTGTGATGCCCCAGATGGAGGCCCAGCGTTCCAGATGTTCGGCCTCGGCCGTATCCGGCATGATCTGCCGGGCCAGCCAGTCCAGATAGCCGTACAGGCCGTGGGCCACGCCGCCCTCCATGCGGGCCAGGATGGCCAGCAGGCGGCGGCGCAGCCAAGGCTGGCCGTCAAGACGGCTGTCCATATCGGCCTGGATGCGGGCAATGAGTTCCTGAAGGGAGGGACGTTCAAATGGCATGGACACATCATGCCCGGAGCGTCTGTAAAAATCTGGTGAGGATTCTCACAAAAAAGCCCGGTAAAAACCGGGCCATGCTTCAGTCGTTGCGACGCGGGAGGCTTCAGACGGACAGAGGAAATGTTTCCCGGTATTCGCTGGTGTCGGGCAAGGTGATCGTCACCTCAAGCGCAAGCCAGCCAGACCTAGGGCTGGAGGCCGTGACGCTGACAGCTGTGGCCACACCGTCTTCCACCAGCCAGGCGAGGGCTTCTTCAGCATAGTGCCGCGCCCTTTCCAGTACGCCGGCAAGCTGCTTTTCACGGGAAAGCAGCCAGAGACGGGAACCGATACGGTCCCCGGAGGCGCTGCCTCCGCCGATGCCGTAGTCGGTCATGGGTGCCACGGTGTCTGCCCACCAGCCGCGCCTGTCATCGCTGCCATTGGGTAGGATGTCGTCATCGTTTGCCCTCCTGTCCAGGAACAGGGACAGGATGACGGCCGTGCGCAAGCTGTCTTCGGCCACTAGATCCCCGGCCTCCATGCCGCAATCCGGCCCGGCCACGTCCAGAGGAGCAGGAGGCAGCAGAGCCAGGTCATTGACGCGCATCATTGCGGCGCCCCCGTGGTGCCGCCGGAATCGCCGGGATGGGTGTGGTGGGCGGTGGAGATGCCTTCGGCCGTCACATCGCCGCTGGCGGTGATAGTGCCCTGTTGCGTGGTATTGCCGGTGATGGCCATGTCGGCAGCAATATCCGCCGTGCAGCCGCCCGATCCTCCGCCAAGGCCAAAGGACGGCGTCTCATAGCTGACGCTCTGCGAGGCTTTGACCGTGTAGGTCTTCGTTTCCACCGTGGCATCCTCTTGGGCATGGATGGTCAGATGCAAGGTCTCGATCTCAATATGCCGGTCCCGTTTGAGGGTGATTTTGTCGCCCTCGTCGGTATAGATGCAGACCTCGCCGCTCTTGAGACCGGCCACACGCACGCCGCGGTTGCCGAAGTTCACGCCCACGCAGGCGCCGCGCTGTCCGGCCACATTGAGGACCACACCTTCCGCGCCCGGCAGGGGGTTGGAGGTGAAGCCATACGGCTCCATATGTTCCACTCCGTCCATGACCTCGTCGGCCAAGATGCTCACCTGCACGCTTTGCAGGCCTGTCCCGGAATTGACGGCCAATAGCACGGCACGGCCAACCAGGGTGGCCATGCGCCGTTGCAGGGAGCGCAGGAGGCGCCCGGGGATCATTGCAGCCATAACGAGGCCTCCTTGCCTTTTTTGCCCTTTGCCCCTTTGGGCATCTCGGGCAGCAGTTCATAGGCTTCCTTGGGGGACAGGGAAAGTTCCGTAAGGCAGCCCCGGTCGTCCATGTGCCAGCTCACATTGACGATGAGCCAGGTGGCCATGGCCTGCCCGCTGCTGTCCAGGATGTCGGCCAGACGATTGGGCTGCCAGAGCTCCGTCCCCGCATACCAGCCGTTGACCAGCGCCCGGGCCTGATGCCCCTTGCCGTAGCGCACGGCAACTTCGTGGCGGGCGCGGGTGGTGGCGCTGCCGAACTCCTCCTGTTCCGCGATGACGGTCAGGGGGCGGTAGCGGGGCACGTTGGGATCGGTGGCCGTCCCCTTGGCCTGGGCATTGCCGGGGCCGTCCCAGGTATCGGAACCGGCGGACTGGCCTTTGACAGTAACTTCCGAAAAGCGATCCTTCATGCTGGAGGACAGAGCAAGGCGCAGCAGATTGCCGCCCATCTGCAAAGCGGCGGCCGCCTTGTGTGTGCCGGCGCGGGTGATGACCAGACGGCCGTCGCCGTCGCTGGTGAGCATGACGGCATTGGCCCGCGCCAGCCGTTCCAGCATCTCGAAACAGGTCTCGCCTTCTTCGGTCTTGAAACCGGGTACGGCCTTGTTGCATTCCGCTTCCACCATGACCTCGATGCCGAACAGTCCGGCCCAGCGGCGGGCCAGCGCGGGCAGGTCCGCGCCCTTGAGTTGCAGGGAGGGCGGGCAGCAGTCCACAAGATCCGCCGTTTTGTCTCGTCCGGAGACGCGATACTCGTGGGAGGTGGCGCTCCAGGAGACTTCCACATCATCCACATAGCCCGTGATGACGGCCCGGCCGTCGATGGTCACACGGCAGGCGGCCCCGGCCTTGATGCCGCGCGGTTCATTTTGCTGCGGCCAGCGGTCGGTGACGGACAACCTGAAGGTCCCGGCGCACTGCTCCAGGCCCCGGCTGATATCTATGGATTTCCAGCCGCCGTAACGCCGGCCGTCCACCTCCAGGATAATGTCGGGCTTGCGGCTACTCACTCAAGACCTCCAGCGGGGTGCCGCCCGGTACGCGGCCGGGATGGCGGATGCGGTTACGGGACACGATCTCATCGGCACGCCCGGCATCCGCATGGATGCGGTAGGCGGCCACCAGCGCGGGCACGGTGCCCGGCAGGGTCACGGCACGCACGCGCGGCAGCTCCGCGCCGCGTGTGGTCAGGTCCGTCACTACGGCCCGGCGCAGCTCGGCAAGCCCCAGAAAGACGGCATCATCAGCCGCCGGCTCGATGGTATCCAGGCCTTCCACCACGGCATCCCGATCCGCCAGAGCGTCGTCGGCCGTGGCGTACTCCGCGTGGGCCGTGGATGCGGCGGCCTCTATGACCACTACCTGGGCGACGGTATCGCGGATCACGCGCTCGGCTTCGGTGGTGATGGAAGCACTGCCGCCCAGGATACTTTCCAGCGGCGCGGTGCCTTCCCCGGATGCGATGCTGAAGGACGCATCCGGCACGGGAGCAGCCAGGGCTTTTTCCCCGCTCTCATTGCCGAGCAGCCCCCCGAAGAGCCCCACCAGGGCATTGAAGAAGGCCGCGGGCGTGGAGATCAGGCTTTGAACATAGGCAAGCCCTTCCGCAATAAGGCTTTGGGGCAGGCCCAGGTATTCCATGGCAAGGCTTGCCGCGTCATTGAGCGCCGTGACAGCTTTGTCGATCTCGTCCAGGGCGAGCGCGAAGGCGGATAAAAAACTGTTCTTCAGGGCTTGCCGGACACTGGAGGCGGCCGAAGCGACCCCCTTGGCCGTATCGGCGGATGAGGTGGGGTTCGCGAGCTGTCCGGCTTCCCGAAAGCGGATATCCAGTTCAAGCAGCCCCCCGCGCTCCATGCTCTCGCGCAGGCGGTAGTCGTCCACCACCACACTGACCTCGCCATGCCAGGGATGCACCAGCTCGCCGGGGCCGTAGGCTTCCAGGGCCTTGAGCACGTCCGCCCGGGCCGAGGCGTAGTCATACGTGCGGCCCTGGATGATGTAGCCGCGCACCGAAAACTCCCGCGCCCGGCGGCCCAGGTCCTCACTGTAGGGCGTATCCCGCAACGGGTACTCGTGCAGCACCACACGGCGACCGCCCGAGGCTTCCACATCGTCCACCTCGAAACGGGCGCCCCGGAAGGAGGCCTCGCGCAGGTTGCTGAAAAAGCTGCGGGCACGCATGGCTTACTCCATCATCTCGTCGGCTATCTGCCGGGAATAGGACAGGCCGCTGTCGATATTGCCGTTACTGGACCGGATGGCGGCCTGGGCATTGCCCGTCACGTTGACGTCCACAGCGATGCCGCCCGTGGGGATGGCGGCGACGACCTGCTGCATGGAGGTCAAGAAAGTCTGCATCGTTTTCTGCAGGGCCGGGTTTTCACCTTCCCCAACGCCGAGCCAGTTTTTGACGGTGGAGACTAGGCTTTGTCCAAGCTCCGAGCCCAAGATGCCCCCGGCCACACCTCCCACGACACCACCGGCGGCAGCGCCGAAAGGTCCGAGAAAACCGCCAAGGAACGCACCCGCCTTGGCGCCGGCCGCCGTGCCCGCCCAACCACCGGCAAGGCCGCCGGCCGCGTCCGTAGCGGCGTCGACCTTTTGAGCCATGGTGGCATCGGAATCAAAAAGGACCGGTGCCACTGTCGCGGCCGCAGTCAGCACAGCCGCGCCCCGGCCCGCGCTTTTGGCCCCGTCAAGCTGTGCCCCGGAGACCGTTTTGCCCTTGCCGGCCTTTTTTCCGCCTGGAGCCCCCGGAGCTGCGGGAGCGCCACCCGATTGGCCCAGCATGGCCTCACGGGTAAGGCTCATCTGTTTGTTGACCACATAGACGGGCAGCGGCAGCTTGAGCCCGGCAAGCCCAGCCTGCCGGGCCACGGTGGAGACAAGCCCGCCGGCCGCCTTGCTGCCCAGGCGGGAAAGGCCCATGCCCGCCAGCTTGAGGGCGCCATATCCGGCCACGCCCGCAGCGGCCGCACCGCCCAGCAGTTGCTTGCCGGACAGGCCTTTGTCGTCCAGGAGCATGGCGATGCCGCTTGCGATGGCCTCATTGAAGGGCCTGGCGAAGTCATCAGCGGCCTGGGAAAGCGCCGCCTTCAGGCGTCCCACCTGGTCCACACTGTTGTTGATGGCGTCCGGCAGGTCGCGGGCGATGGTGCCGGATGCGCCCTCGATCTCCGCGTTGAGCTTGTCCAGATTGTCTAGCACACCGGCGCTGAACAGGTAACGCAAGCCCCGCTGGGTATCTAGGTCCGTCTTGGCGAAGGCCTGGGAAAAGGCCTTGTCCCGTTCGGCATCGGTCTTGAACTTCTGGTACTTCTTGGCGATATCCCGCAAAACATCGAAGGCGGCCCGCCGTTCGCCTTTGGCATCATAGAATTTGACGCCCGTGACCTTGGCAGCTTCCTTCAGGTAGTTCTGGTTGGTGAACAGACGCAGCGTGGAGTCCACCAGCGTGGCCAGGCGCTCCGGCTCTTTCTCCATCTGGGAAAGCTGCTCGATGAAGGCCAAGCTCTGGGTGTAGCTCAATCCGGCGCTCTTGGCGTTGACCCCCACGCGGGAAACGATGGAGGAAAGATCTTCCAGCTCCGCCTTGCCCAGACGTCCGGCCACGGTCATCTGGTCCAGCAGCTTGACGGCTACACCGGCCTTGGACAGATCAAACTTGAAGCTTTCCCCCACCACACTCAGGGCACTGGCCAGCTGTTCGCCGCTGGCCCCGGTGACGGCCATAGCAGGGTTGATGGCCTTGATGGATTCCAAGGCCTGCGCATACTCCATCCCCGAGGCCCCCAGGTCATCCAAGCCGGCCTTGAGCTTTTCGATGGGTTGACCCGTTCGCTGTGCCATGGCGAAGAGTTCGCGCCGGGCATCGACCGCCTGCTGTGCGGTCAGGCCCATGGTCTGGCTGGTACGCATCAGGCCCTTGTCCAGACGGGCGCTGTCCATGACAGCCTGGGCCGCCTTGTAGCTGACGCCCAGTCCGGCCAAGCCCGCGGCATAGCGCCCGGTCAGGGCCTCAAGACCTTTCCCGGCCTGGGCGGCCACACCATTGAGGCCCCCCAGACTGGAACGTATCTGCCGGGCCATGCCCGATATGGATGCAGAAAAGGCCTTGGCCCGGGTAATGAGATTACCGCCAAGATCAAGCGTGAAGGAGGTGCGCAGGTTCGCCACGATGCAATCCTATTTCACATAGTGCAAAAAACGGAGGAGCCTCTGGAGCGGCCAGGACGCCCCCTCATTCACCGGCAGCCCCGCCCGGCTGGCCAGCCGGGCCAGCAGCATCTCGAGACTGGTCGCTACCGGCAGCATTTCGCCCCCGGCCGGCTACTCCTTCCAGGCTTTTTTCCGCTCCCTGATCCAACAGGCGGGCGGCAAAGTTAAGGCTGTCCAGATCTCGGGCCGAGGCTTTGCCCAGATGTTCCAGGGAGAGCGGCCCATCGAACTTGCCGCCGTTATCGTCCTCCAGACGTGCGATCTGACGGCGCAGCAATTCCGCCCCCATGCGAGCCGGGGAGGAAACAAGCTCCAGGCCCGTAGCCGTGGAGACCAGGCGTTCCGCGGCTTCGGCCGCGGCCAGCACGGCCCCGGCATTGAGCTGGCGCAGCACGGCCGCCGTGTAGGTGGCAGAGCCCACCACAAGGCCGTCTTCAAGCTCGACGCGCACCTGGCCGCCTTCGGCCACGGTAATACCGTCCACAGGGGTAAAATCCTTCAGAGCGGGTTGGGTCATGGCTAGATCCTTTCGCACGAGATGGCGCTGAATTTGACGTTGATGGTGCCGTTTTCCGCGTCCAGTTCGCCCTGTTCGGTCACAAAGGCGCTGCGCAGGACGTACCGGTCTCCGGTATCGGACTCATAGACCACGGTGGCGTCCCTGATGGCATTGATGGCCGTCAGGTCCGTATCCCGGGTGTGATAGACGGAACACTCCAGTTCCGGTTCCTTGGTCTTTTCGGCAAAACCATGCACTTTGCCGCCGCCCACTTTGGCCTCGCGCGTGACGCCGCCGGGGTTCAGCTTGGCACCGTCTTCGGTGCGCCATTCCTCGCCGTCCACACGGATGACGGCCTTGCCTGTGATCTGCGGCATGGCTTACTCCTTTCCCCCGGCTTCACGCCGGTGGATCTCGTCCAGGGTGGCGCCGGGATGGCCGCCCTCGGCGTGAATGACGAGCACTTCCAGATTTTCGTCATCCAGCCCGATACACACCTCGGAAACCGCGGCCAGATCCAGGCCGAAGGTGGTCTTGTCGTCGTACATGACGGGCATGTCCGGCGGCAGTCCGGCCAGTTTTTCCATAAGTTCTTTGACGGTCATATGCGTCCCTCCTTACAGGACAAAGCGGGTCAGGCAGGCGAAGATGCGGAACTGGTTGACCAGATCCGGCGGGGCCAGCACGTCCACGCGGTTGCGGTCGTCCGCATTGCGTTCCACGATGAGCTGTTCCTTGAAGGTCTCCACGTTCTCCACCAGGCCCTTTTCTTCCAGCTCGCGCATCAGGGCGATGAGTTCCGCCCGGATGACCGAGGGCGTGACCACGGCATTGCCCGGCCCGTAGGCCGTACCGTCGTCAGCCAGCTTGTGGCGCGGGAACTTCTGCTGGATGCGGGCGTTGACGGCATAGCGCCAGTAGCCCAGGGTGGCCACGGTCTGCACGTCAAGATACGAGGGATCGGGCGAGCCCCAGGCATTGGTCTGGTACATGGTCACTTCACGTTCAATCTGCACCGTATCGTCGCTGGCGATGCGATAGGTGGCGATGCCGTCATAAAGCAGGATATTGCGCTCTTCCATGCTCCAGCGTTTTTCCCGGGGCGGCGCCATGACGCCCACAAGCTCAAGGGTCTGCAGGGGCCGCGCCGGGTCATTGGCCAGCGAGGTCGCGGCCTGCAGGGCATAGGCGGCGGCCACGTTCCAGGGCGAGGTGGGGATGGAGCCGATGCCCATGCAGCTCACCAGCTGCGAGTTCCCGGCATTGCCGTAGGTGGAGGTCTCGGACAGGGTGCCGCGATAGGCCAGAAAAGCCTGGCATTCCTGCTGGCGCAGGGGGCCGAACTGCGCGTCCAGCCATTCTTCCAGCAGCACACGGCCGTCCTTCTGGTTCCAGGGCAGCACCAGCGCCTTCCACCAGGTATCGCCCATGGCGGCGATGATGCTTTCCATGTCCGGGTCAGCCGCGCCCGAGGCCATTTTGCCGCAGGAAGCGGTAAGGCCCGCAGGGAAGCTGTCGTCCGTGGACAGGTTGACGGCCAGGTCGATGTCGTTGCCCGTGGCGCCCTTCCATTTGCATGTCAGGGTCAGCACACCGGGCGAGGCGTCCTTGACCGCGGCGGTGACGGGCAACTCGCCGTCGGCATTGACGGCCTGCACCACGCGTTCCACGGTGGCGGCCAGCTCTTCACCGCCTACGGCCTGCACACGCACGCGCCTGCCGCCCACATAAAGGCACAGCACGCCCGTGGCCGTACATTTGCCGGACAGGGTCACTTCGCCGGTAGCGGCCACAGCGGATTCATCGTCCGGCACGGCCATGGCCCAGATCTCCAGCATGGTGCTGTTGCGCTTGGCATAGCGCACCATGTCCGCGATCTGGCTGCCCTGGCCCCACAGGCGGGCCGCCTGGTCCGCGGTGTTCATCAGCACGGGTTTGAGCAGCTCGCCCGCGCAGTCGGCTTCGGCCTGTCCCAGCAGCAGGACGCGCCACTCCATGACCGGCGTGCCGGACACGGCTCCGGAGTTGTCGAACTCGATATAGGTGAGCGGCACGCGGATATCCGCGGGGATGGCATTGAACGAGACAGCCATTATCCTTCCTCCCTGTCATCGGCGGGCCGGACAGGGACCGCCGTATGGGTTATGCTCACGTCGCCGTCCTTCCGGCGGCGCAGCCAGTAGGCACGATGCGGTCCCCAGGGAACCACGGCCCCGGCGGGCGGCAGGATCTCGCCCGTATCGGGCCGCCGCACCACCAGTCCGGCGCGAGGGGTGATATGTCTACACATGCGGGTCCTCCTTTGCGGCCAACGGGCCGGGAAGATGCGTTTCGATGGTCACAGGGCCATCCTTTTTTTCGCGCGTATAGCAGCGCAAAAAGTCGTCCAGATCCGGCCGGGCGATGACGTGGGAAACGTCCAGGGCCTGCTTCCAGGAGACGGTCCACAGGGCCACATTGTTGGATGCCTGGTCACCGCTGGTGAGATTTGCGGCCCGCACGCTCTCCGGACGCATGCAGTCCAGGCCGAAGCGCTGGTCCGCCACCGCGGCCATGACCAAGGCTGCCAGCACCAGCACGGCGCTGTCCGCGGGCTGGCCGTCACAGCCGGGACCGGAGACCAGGGACAGACCCACATTGATGGTCACATAGGGGCTGCGGCCCACAAGTTCCGCGCCGTCCGCGCCCAGGATCTCCACGCCCACTCCGGGAGCGGCCAGACACAGGCGTCGCATCTCCGCATCGTCCAGAGAATTGCCCAGCTCGCAGACCGTGACGGAGGGCGGCAGATGTTCTCTCAAATGGGCCGCGATGGCGGCCCGGTACTGGTCAAGCATGGTGGTTCCTTATGCACGCATTTTGGCCATCTTTTTGCGCATCCAGTCCTCGGTGAGGTCCTGGATGACGCGCTCGTCGGTATCGGACAGGCCCAGATATGGCCGGGCCGGGATGGTGCCGCCGGGATGATGGACGGCCCGGCGGAAGCCGATGCCGGGGATGCTCAGGGCACGCGCCCGCCGTGCCCGGATGATGTGCGGCGGGATGATGCCGCCGAACTGGTGGATGGCCGCATAGACCACGTTGGTGCCCACTTCCACACTGCGGGCAGTGAGCTGCGGCCCGGTCTCGGCGATGGAATCCCGCAGGCGGCCGCTCTTGATGAGCGTCTGGCCGCCGGTCAGTCTGGCCCGCAGGGATTCCGGCCAGCGGGAGCCGTCCGGAGCCGTGCCCGTCTCGAAACGGCGGGACACGGACGTGACCAGCTCGTTGCCGATGGCGGCCAGCAGAGGGCGGAAGCGCACCCGGGCAAGCTGCTCCCGAAAGCGCCGGGCCATGGCCTGCACTTCCTCGTCCTTGAAGGTGAACTCCAGGGTAGCTCCGGCCATCAGTAGTCCTCCAGACGGCGGCGGAAGTCGGACGGACGCACGGCATAGCCGATGCGTCCTGTGCCGCCGCTGCCCGCCGGGGCCGGGTCATAGCCCGGCCCCAGACTGGCCTCTCCCGCGGCCAGCTTGTCCAAAAGATCCCGCGCTTCACGGGCACGGCGCTCGTACATGCTGGCTTCCGTGGCGCCGGTGCGGGGCAAGGCCCCCACGGCCAGATCCACGGCGATGCGACGCAGCACAGGCGGCACGGGGCTTACCGGCACGGCAAAACGCGTACCCAGGATGGCGTCGATCTCGCTGGCGGCTTCGGCCAGGGCCTGTTCCACAGCGGCCGTGTCCGGCCTGCCTTCCGCGTCCTTGCCCGCCAGCAGGGGGTAGACTTCCTTGTAGCGGGCACGGATGTCTTCAGGTGTGGCATACATGATGCCCCCTAGCCGGCGGCGATGGCCCCGGTGATGAGGCAGCCCGCATCCTTGGCCAGCACCAGTTCCTTGAGGCTTTCGCCCGCCCGGATGCGGATGCCACCGCGCAGGCCGATATCGGGGTCCGTGCGGCTCCCGGCAAAGGGCTGGCCATAGGGCACGGTCAGGCCCCAGGTGACGCCGCGCTGTTCGCTGGCGGTCATGTCGCGGTAATGGAAGGCCATGCCCGTGCCCCAGACACGCTCGGGGACAGGCGTCTTGCCCTTGACCTGCCGGGTGACGCGGGCCTTGCCGATGTAGAGCTGGTTCAACTCGAAGTAGCTGCAGAACTCGGCCGTGGTCAGCTTCTTGCCCACCAGCTCGCCCTTGATGGCCTTGATGAGCAACGGATTGCGGGAAAGCCTGTCCCAGACCTTCTGGCTCATGACGCCGATGTTGGGCCGCATGAAGGGCTTTTCCAGCATCTCGGTGATGATCGCTTCCGCGTCCACTTCGGCGTTGTCGATGCCCTGACCGCCGGACAGCTCCTTCACGCAAGCCGCGGCATAGTTGTTTTTGTCCTGCACGAGGCGCGCCACGCGCAGTTCGCGGTCCAGTTTGACCAGGGAGAGCAGATACTCCGTGGATTCACCGGCAATGTCCCGGCCGTCCTTGCGGCCCTGGTCGATGTCATCCTGCGGGATGGGGTCTTCCAGACCGTAGTCTTCGATGGCTGCCGTGGCCAGGCTGTTGGACAGGCTGACCTCATTGGGGCGGCCCTTGCGTCCCACGCGGCTGTCGGGCGCGGCAAAGGATTCCAGACCGTAGATGTTGTACTGGAACTCTTTTTTGCCGATGGCCTTGACCCTGGGCATGACATGATCCGCCACATAGTCCGAGGGCTGGTTCATGTAGGCCAGGGCAATGGCCGTCAGTTGGGGATTGGTGGCAAAGGGTGTGGTCGTTGCCATGATGCTCTCTCCTTATTACGCGCCTGCCGTGGCCAGAAAGCCGGGCGCGAACTGGTAGTCGATGATCTCTCCGGCATCGGTGGCGGCTTTGCAGGCAAAGCCGATGATGCGGTCCCCGGCAGCCGTGGCCTTGACGGCGCGGCCTTGGGCATCGCTGGTCAGGGGATCGCCCGCGGCCACCGCCGCGCCAGCCTCAACTTCCGGCTGGTCACTCATGGCCACATCGGCCCCGCCGTTGGGCTGCTTGCCCAGCTCGTCGGCCGTACCGACAAGCGCCTCCGTGGCGGCCGTGGCCTGTTTGTAGCCACCGCTGCCGTCGTGAGCCACGATGCGGAAAGGGGCCAGCTCGCCGGTGATGGAAAGATTGACGTAAAGATCGGTCCTGGGCATGGCGGTCTCCTATTTGCTGACGTGGGCCACGGCGTCGGTGACGCTCACCGTGACGCCCTTGGTGCGCATCTCCTCGCAATAGGCAAGGGCGCGCTGGGCAATGTCATTGGACGAGGTATCCGGGGCTTCTTCGCCGCCGGGCGCGGCTTCGCTGAAATCCACCTGTTTGGGCAGGCGTTCCAGGAAGGCGGCCATGAAGGCGGCCGGGCTCATGCTGGTGGTCTTGCCGCCGTTTTCGGCGAAGTCGAAGGTCCCTTCTTCGTCCAGGCCGGCCATGAAGTCCGCAAGGCCCACGCTCTGGGCGGGCGTCAGGCGGCCGTCGGCCAGGGCCTTGTCCACCAGACGGCTGGCGCGCTCCTTGCGGGCGATGCCGGTCAGATAGGCCACCTTGCGTTCCAGCTCGTCGGCACGGGCCTTGGTCTCGGCGAAGTCGATGTTTTCCGCCGGGGGCGTTTCCTGTTTCTGCATGCTCTTCTCCTTGGGAGGGGTAAGGTTTTCCGCAAAAGCGGGAATCTCGGCCGCCTGGGCCGCGGATGCCGCGGCCATCTCCTGAAGGCCGCTCACGGCATACGAGGGGATGGCCCTGTCCGCCATCTCCGTGCCGTCCTTTTCCACGACGTATTCACGCAGGCCCCGGAACAGATCGGCCAGCCAGCGCAACAGGCCCGGCGATTCCGCAAAGTCAAAGCTGACGCAGCCCTCTTCCGTGTCGCCTTCAGCAAAGTTCACCGGCACCGGGGCAAGGCCCTTCACCGCCGGGGGCTGGGCGCCCAGAAAACCCACATGGCGCAGGTAGTAGACGCCGGGAACGGGATTGTGGGGGCTGTCGGGCGTGTAAAAGCTGGCCGAGACTTTTTTGAAGCGCCCGGCCCGCACCATCTCCGCGAACGCCGGGTCCAGCTGGCGGGGCGTGGCAAAAAGGCCGCCCTCATCCGCCGTAAGACCGCCTACCCATCCCCAGGCCGGAGCGTCGGCCCGGGGATGCCCGATGACCAGCGGCGCTTCGTGCCGGGTCGGGTCGTAGGCTTTGGCCGTGGCGATCAGGTCGCCCTCGCCAAAGTCGATGGTTGCCCCCTGCATGGACGTATGTCGGCCGGGGCGAAAAATATGGATGGCATGGTTGTTGTCCTGCATGCTGTCCTCCTTTGGACATCATGCACAGGATGCCGGGGGAAATCTGGTGAGGATTCTCACAAAAAAACACAAAGCCCCGGCACAGGGACGGGGCTTCGGAAGGGGAATGCATGAAAAGTAGTGCAAGACGGCCTTACGAACAGGTGTTTATAAACGCCTGTAAACGGGGTAGGCGGGACGAAAGCCCGTCAAGGAAGGCAAGTGCCCGGGACGAGACAAACATGCGGCACAGGGCAAATTTGACGTTTTGGGCAAAACACGTATGATGACGCTATCGAAGGCGCGGTTCGGGGACGATCCATCATGCCGTGCCGGGTTCCTGCGCCATCGTCGGCGAGTGTGGACGCAAGGCCCTTCCGTGTGGAGGGCCTTTTTTAACGCCCATAGACAAGGATGCCGCGCCGCATTTTCTGCAGTTCCCGTGCCTTGGAGCTGCGGATCAAGGTCACGTCCCCCAGCTCTCCCTTGCGCCACTCGGCGATGAACCACACATACAAGCTTTTGGGCATGGCGAAGGCCTTGATATAGCGCCGACGCAGCTCCACACGCCCGGTCAGTCTGTCCTGGTAGGGCATGAGCCATATCTCGAAGGGCTCTTCTATGATCTCCGGCAACAGGGGAATGGCGGGCGCTCGATCCGGTTTGAGGTGTTCGCCCAAGGTCGCGGCCGTGATGCCGACACTCAGACCATCCGGGCCGGTGAACGTATTTGCCGGTCCTCCAAGCATCTTCCTGACCGCGTCCATGACTTCCCCGCGTCCGTCCGCTTCAGGACCAAGCCCGGCCCTTGGCGTATCCTGCGGCACAGAAACAGGACGCTTGTAGGTCGTGAAATCCCGGCTGGAGGCGATGGGCTCCCATGCCGCTTTTTCCGGCCCGGTACTTACCCGCTCCGCCTTGCCTACATTGTAGGCCCAGTCTTCCGGCACATCTCCGGGAAAGGTCTCCACGTTCTCGCTGACCTGCCAGCCTTCGGCCTCCATACGGGCGTTGCTCACGTTCTGCACCGTACATTTGCAGCCCCAGCCGTTGGGCGGAAAGTGGGCGTCCCAGAAGGGGTCCTCGATGGGCAGGATGACGCCGTGCCAGACGGCGTGCTCCGGGCGCTTGGTAGGACGCTGCACCTGCACATAGCGCAGGTACGGGTGCATCTCGCGATCTTCCCACATACGCTTCCAGTGTCCGGCCATATTGGCTGTGCGCATGTTGGTATTGAAGATGACCGCGCTGCGCCAGCCCGGCTCGCCCCGGTACTGCCAGCCGTGGGCTTTGACCATGCGGTCAAAGTCGTCACGGAAGGCCGCAAGCGTGGTCCCCTGTTTCATGGCCAGCAGCAGGCTTTGCTGAAAATCGGCCAGCAGGGCGTCATTGGCGGCCCCGGCCACCATGAAGGCCTTGGCGTGCATCTGCGCGGGCAGGTCCCGGTAGGTCGTGACCGGCACGCGCACCTTGCGCTGGAAATGAGCGATGGCATCCTCAAAAGGTCCACCGCCGAAACGCACCTCACTTTCCGGCATCGCTGTCCTCCTCACCGGCCAGGCCCGCCAGGTGGGCCGTGGTCATGGCCCCGTAGAGGATCTGGGCAAGATCATCCACGCCGGACAATTTATTCAGGGCAAGCATGCGCTCCGCAAAGGAGGCCAGGTCCTCGCCTTCCGCCACAGCCTTGTCCAGTTCCGTGCGGATGGCATCGATCATGGAGGTTTGCGGGGCATCGGCCAGCGTCATGGCCTGCCGAGCCAGCGTATCGCTGTAGGGCTCGGCGGGGGCATGGCCTTCCGTGCCGGCTTCGGCGAACTCCGCCCCGGATGCGCTTGCCCCGTCGCGCCTGCGCTGCCAGGCGTCGCCGTAGCGGCGGGCGATCTCGTCGTCGGTCAGTTCCAGACCCAGGGCCGCCGTGTCCTTGTCCTTCTGGGCATCGGCCTTGACCTTTGCGGGGTCTTCCACCCGGCGCCAGACCTGGGGCGGCCGCGCGCCGGGAAAGTTCCACTCCGTCAGCCAGACAGCCGGACCGGTATTGAAAGACTGGCACAGCATATCCGCGTCAGCCTTGACCACGCTGGTGCCGATGCCGCTGTGGACCTCGGCCGTGCCGCTGTACTGGCCGATGCGCGAGGTTCCGGTCTGGGAAAGGATAATCTTGGCAATGGCATCGTCCCAATAGGCGAGGAAGTCCTTGAAGTCCCCGCTGCCCCGGCTGGTGGATTCCACCAGGGAAACGTCGAAGCCCTCGGGCAGGGCCACGGCCCCTTCGCTGCGCAGGGACAGGGCCGCGGCCAGAGCATCCTTTTTGCGCTTCTCGTTTTCGGCCTCCGATTCATCGGAAGGATAGACGGCCTTGGTGGTAGGCACCCCAAAGCGGTCCAGGTAGGCGGCCCAGAAGCGGGCGCCGTTGCGCTTGAGGTACACGGGCCACCACAACTGGTGCCCAAGGCCCATGCCGTAAGGGTTATCATCGTCTTCCGCGCCCCAGGTCACCAGCCAGAATTTGCGCGGCGGCATGACAAGCCAGCGGCTCTCCACCAGCAGCTTCAGCTGCCTGTCCTTGGCGAAGCCGAAACGCCAGGGCGCGCGCACGCGGATGTCCCGCAAAGTGATGCGGCTGCCGTCCCGTCCCCACAGGCATTCGGCCACACCGTAGCCGTACAGCAGGGAACCGTGCATCTTGCGGCAGGCCGCGTCAAAGTTGAAGCCCGCCAGCTGCTCGCGCAAAAAGTCCGCGGCCGCCACGTCCGCAGGCGCATCGCCGCCGGGGATAACCTCCCATTCCGCTTCCACCAGCTTGTCCTGCCGTTGCTGCATGAGGGCGGCCACCTGGTCATCACGTCGCAGTTTGCCGTATTCGCGCAGATCGCCGCCCAGGGAGGCCAGCACGCTGTCCGGAGCGGGCACTACTTCGGCCACGAAGTTGGCAAGATCAAGGATGCCGTCGGAACGGACCTGCATGTCCGCCCGGGCAGGCAGGGCGTTGGGGTTGGCAAGGATGTCGGGCATCAGAACATTCTCCTGTAAGGCATGAAGGCGGCGTCGGGATCAGTGAAGCGCCCAAGGCCCCCACGGGCCGGGCCGGAGGGCACGGCATGATCCGGCAAAACGACGGCAGGCCCCGTAGCCGCGTTGACAGCCAGAAAGCAGGCCCAGGCGCGGTCTGCATGGCCCCCGCTGTCAGAGTCGGCCACAAAGCGGGGTGCGCCCGTAGGGCTGGCCACCTTTTGCAATTTGTGCAGGTCGCTGCGCAGTGCCTCGTCCCCTTGCGGGATGCGCAGGCGTCTGTCCTCAAAGGCCTGCTTGCCCACCGTGGCCAGGGCCAGCTTGCTGGACGATGTGAACAGAACCCCTTCCACGCGGCCGCTGCCGTGACGGTGGCGGGCGTCTTCCACGGGCTTTTCGCCCATGCCGGTCTGGTCCATGCAGCAACGCAGCACCCGGTAACGCCGGAACACATCGTCCAGCAGGCCATCCTGCTCGGCAAAGCTGGCTCCGCGTCGCGTCACCAGTTCCCGCGTCCATAAGACGTCGCCCACTTCCTCCAGCACCCAGATGACAAAAAGGTCGTGCCGGCGGCCGATGTCCACCCCCACATAGCAGGGGCCGCCCGCATAGTTCTGCGGGATGCCCGCCCGCTCATGCTCCACGGCATTGATGAGGTCATACGACAGCCAGGCGCTGGCCTCGTCCAGCCATTGCAGCTCGTATTCCTGCGCCCAGGCGTCGGGATCGTTCAGGGCGGCCCGCAGGGCCTCCACGTCACGCGGCAGGCCATCGGCCACGGCCTGATAGATATCCACCACATGCTTGGACCAGCCCGCCGTCTCGGCGGAGGTCATGAGGTCGTAGAACTTGTTGCCCTTGCCGTTGGGCGTGGAGACCACGCGCAGTTTCAGGCCGTTACGGGAGACCACGGGAAAGAGGGCCGCCCAGATCTTGCGGCTGTCGGCATGGAAGGCGAACTCATCCAGGAAAACGTTGGCACTGAAGCCTCGGGCCGTGTCGGGGTTGGCAGGCAGCGCGGTCACACGGGAGCCGTGAGCCATGACCACCTCCAGGGACTTGCAGGAGGTGGCGTCCGCCAGGTGAAAGTCCGACTCCAGGCTCTCGAAGGCGGCCCCGTAGGCCCGCAGATGTACTTTGAGGCCTTCCTCCATGGCTTCGCGGGCCTGCCGTTCCCCGCGCGAGAGGATGACCCAGCGCACACGGCGTTTTTCCACTTCGGCCTTGACCATGTCCTCGGCGATCTCCAGCGTGCTGGTGTAGGTCTTGCCCGTCTGGCGCGAGAACATGCCGATCTTGAAGCGGCTCTGGTCGTCTATCCAGCGGCGCTGGTAGGGATAGAGGATGGCACGGGCCTCAGCGGCGGAACCCATGGACGACACGGTCGGCCACCTCCTTCTTTTTGGCATCGTTGAAGCGTTCCAGACGGCCCACCAGGTAACCGGTGATGCGGCGTATCCTTTCAAAGGGCACGCCCTGGCCCACCATGCGTGTTTCGTGTGTGTCCGGAGCGTTGCCGGTCTTGTCCATCAGGCTTCCCCCCTGTAGACGGCCTGGATGCGGGCAAAGACTTCCGCCGGGCTGGCAGCGGCCGGGCTTTCTTTGGCGGCTTTTTCCACGGCCTTGCGCATGGCTTCTTCGGCCTCGCGGCGGGCCTCCTCGCGCAGTTTCAGGTCATAATCCTGGGTGGCACGGGCGGCCTGCGCGCGTTCCTTGACGGTACGGGCCAGGGCACGCAGCTCGTCCACCTCGATCTCGGCATCCGGGTCATCCATGCGGCGCAACAGGTAGTCGCTGGTGAGGGTGGTCAGCATCTCGATGAGGGCCGCGCCGCTCTTGCCGGTGGCGGCCTGAGCGCCCATACGCTCCATGACGGCCTCGGCCATGGCGCGGGACTCGCGCAGACGGGCCGCCACCTTGTCCACCTGCTGCTTGTAGCGGCCCAGGCCGGAGCGGGATACGTCCGCCCCCAGGGCCTTCAGGTGGGCGGTGATCTCTTCCAGGGTATGGCCCGCGTCCAGCATGGCGTGGAGCTGTTCGCGCAGCTCCGGGGGCAGGCGGCGGACCTTGCTCGTGCGGGGCATGGCCACTACCTCGGCAGGGGGCGGTCCACACCGGGATGCCCGGCGATGCCCTGGGCCACTTCCACCCCGCGCGGGGTGACGGTGAGCACCGTGACGCCCACATCCAGACGCTGGCGGCGGGCAAGACCCTGTTCGGCCAGCCAGAGGGCGTCGGCCTCCACAGTATCGCGCGGCACCCCGTGGCCGATGGCTCGCAGGGCCGCCTGCAGGGTGCTGGTGTTCATGGCATAGTCCTGCTCCTCACTCAGAAAGCGCAGGATGGCCAGACGGCGGTTCTTGCTGATGATGTCCTGCATATCGCTCATGGTTCAATCCTTCATGTGCCCGCGGAACAGCAGGTCCACCTGCCGCTCCACGCGTTCCATTATGCCGCGCAGGCCGCTGATCTCCTCGGCCAGACGCTTTTGTTCGCCATCCATGCGTTCCAGACGCACTTCCAGATCATGCACCGAGCCTTGCGGCGGCATCTGGTCCACGCGCAGGTTCAGCTCGCGCACGGCCTGCTCGTGGGTGGTCAGCAGCTGGATGAAGTGTTCCCGTTCTTTCTTGTCCGCCTTGCGGTTGGCCTCGCAATCGTCTCGGTTCATAAATTTTTTGTGCAGGCTCCAGACGATCCAGGCGATGAGCAGATTGACGATGATGGCCGCCAGCCAGCCGAAGGCCTTGGAAAGATCAATCAGGGTTTCCATGCGTCCCTCCGCTGTCTGTCTGGGCCTCCCAGCAGTCCAGGGCCGCCCGCAGACCGCCGATGTAACGGCGCATGACGGCATCCCGGTGCAGCAATGCCTCCAGGTTGGCGTCCCCTTCCAGGGGGGCCGCCGGATCGAGCTGCGGCAGCAGGGGAACGGCCGGGGCCGGGCAATGTGCCGGGGCAAGGACCTCGGGCGGCGGGGACGGTGCCTGGGCCGCACAGCTACAGAGGACGATTGAGATAACGGGCCACAGCCGCACGACGGGGATTTTCATGGAGGGTCTCCGTGGGATGGGGAGGGACGGGAGGCAAGGCCAGGATGGCCTCGCGTTCCGCGGCATCGGCCTGGGCCGCGGCCTCCCGCTTCAGGCAGGCATCGGCAAGGGCCGTCTGGGCGTCCAGTCCTGTCTGCCGTTGTGCGGCCGTCAGACGCCAGGCGTCCCGCTCCCGGCTCACAGCTTCCAGCCGGGGCAGCAGCTCGGCTTCCCGGGCATCCATGCCCCGGGCCAGCCCGGCGGCAAAGGCCGCGGTCAGGACAAAGACCAGCAGCAGCCATTCCAGGAGGCTGCCGGGCAGCAGCTTGAGAAGCCACATCATCGTGCAAGCTCCTGCAGGGCCGCCCGGTAGCGCTCCCGCTTTTCGCCCATGACGTTGCGCACATAGGCGCGGTTTATGCCGTAGGGGGACTTGTCCGCATAGGCCTTGCCCATACCCTTGCGGGACTTGCGGCTATGGGTCTCCACATGGCCGAACCAGCGTCCCTGGTCACAGCCCGCGATGCGGCCACAGTAGGCCCTGTCCTGCAGGACGCCGCCCAGACCACCGTTGTAGGCGGAAAGCATCATGGCGGCCCTGTCCTCGTCCGTGGCGCAGCCCTTGAGGGCGTTCCAGTTGGCGCGGTTCTTGATGACCAGCGCCCGCAGCTGGAGGCGCGGGTCGTAGCGGTCTTCCCAGCGCCAGTGCCTGAGGTCCTTGTGCAGCTTCTTCACGTCTTCAAAGTTGCTGAAGCGCACCCGGCCCTTGCTGTCGTAAGCAATGGTGATCTGCCCCAGGCCGAAACCGTACTCGCGGGACGTTTTCAGCTCGGTGCGCGGATTCCAGCAGCGTTTGCTGCCAAGACCGTAGCACGTCTCCTGCTCCACCTGCCCGGCGTAGATGGCCGGGTCGTAGAAGTCAGGGGTGTAGGTCAGGTGCTCCTCATAGAGCATGGGCAGATAGAGCTGGGCCAGCAGGGGAAGGGCCAGCAACGCGGAACCGGCGGCCATCACTTCCCCCAGGCCATGATGCAGACCAGGACGCCGACGATGAGCAGGGAGCGCGCCAGCACCACCAGGGCGCTGGCCACGTTGCCTTCATTGAGGGCCGAGGCTGCGTGCTCGGAAACGTCCAGGTAGGGCATGGCGATCTTGGCCAGCATGATCGCGGCCCCGGCCATGCCGATGACATAGGCCAGGTATCCGGCCAGGCCCAGGGTGGCGGCGGGGTCCGTCACCAGGCCGATGACGGCGCACAGGGCCAGCAGGGACAGACCGCGAAAATCATAGAAAGGACGCAGGGTGGACAGCATACGCTGCCGGCGGGTGGATGTGGTGGGCATGACGCCTCCAGAGGTTAGGGTGGCGCCCGGCTTATGCGGGGCGATTGCCTTACCCTAGCGCGGCACGGCCTGGAGGTGCATTGTGGAATTTCAGGAAAACGAGAGCATGAAAAAAGCCCGCTTGTGGGCGGGCCTGGATGAATTAACGCACGGCTTTGATAATGGCGGCCAAATCCTTAACCGCCTCCATGTCTTTCTTGTCTAAAAGATCAGCATTTCCTGATGGGCGAAAAACACACCGGAAGAGGCTGACCAGGAGAAGAAGTGGAGCAGCTCCCAGCAAAGTAAGCGGGATCAGTGAAAATACTGACTTTTCCAAGTACCTTAACGACAAATCGGAAAAAAGCATGGCATAGCAAAACAAGCTGAAAAGAGCGGCACAAACAAGCAAGGCTCCCCAGAACAAAACCGATTTGTGACGTCGGCGCTGGCGATGATGCTCCAGCATCTCGTCCTCCAGCGCCTTGTTTTTCGTGCCTGACGGGAGCGTTGTGGTGTCCGCTCCCCGCAACGCCTGGGTTAAAGGATCATCTGCGGGAGTTTGTGCCATGCGCTACAATATCCCCAGCCGCTCAAGGCGGATACGCATCGCCTGCTCGGACACATTGAACAAATGTGCCATTTGAGCGAGCGAGTAGTCTCCGTTGGCATACAAGAATACCACGTCACTCGGCATGATCATCTCCGCCGCGAACTGGTTTGCCATGACTTCACAAAGATCATAGTTCTGACGGTCGTAATTTTGCGAGGGATCGCGGGCACTGGGACCATGGCCCAGGGCGTAGTGCCCAAGCTCATGAAAAATGGTGAAACGTTGTCTGACAAAGGAATCGAGTGGATTGACGTAGATGACGGGCTTTCCGTCGTCCTGAAAATCAAAATATCCACTTATGGAAAGATCCGGGTCGTAGACAATCTTGGCGCCCATCGCGTAGGCGATAGCGGATGGATTGACCGGCAGGGTCTTGTCCCAATGCCGCTCCAGGGTCCGCTTCGCGGTTTCTATTGCGGAAGACATAGGACTTCTCCTGTTTTGCTGGCTGCAACTTTCTTGCATCAGATGCAATCTTATTGCAAAAAACCTTGCCAATCAAGCCCATTCGCCGCCTTACGGCCTGCATACCTTGCACGGCCTGTACCCCGCCTGGATAGCTGCCTCCCGGCTTGAAAAGTGCGCCGTACACCGCTTGCAGTTGTAATAGCGGCAGGTCGACGCATGAAAAATGCCGGAATTGGTGTTGCCGGAATAGCCGCCACCCGACACGGCATAGCTGCTCTTACCGGATGATGTGGACGGCGCACCCTGTACGCTCCCCCAATTGCCCCCACCGCTTCTGCCCGCCTTGCGAAACTCCCACGGCGGCACGGCGGTGTCCGCCCACAAGCCCTTGTGTGCGATCCTGGCCCCTTCTTCGAGCTTCTTCCATTCCCGGCAGAACGGCTTTTTGCAATACGCCGTATAAAGCCACGCCATACCACCCGCCAAAAGGTCACTGTTCAGGACGGAGCCGCCCGGGGCGGTCACGATACCTACCGTCCGGCCATAGTGATCCATATCAGCCACCTCGACACGGACGCGCTTTCCAAAGACCTTGTCGCTGGTAAACTGACGCGCCCTAGTGCCGTAGGCCTGCTTCGTTTCCGGGCAGTCCACGCCATAAAGGCGGACTTTGATCTGCTGCTTCTGATCCGTCAGGACGGTAATGGTATCCCCGTCACTGATCCCCACAACCTTCCCTTCAAAGACCTGAGCCGCCCATACCGGAACGGCCAGCAGCAGGTATGCCAGCACCAATGTTACCCTAAGCATATTTCCCTCCACTCTGCCATTATGACGCGGCCCGAGAGAGTATGTAAAGGAGCCATAAATGTCTCGTTCTGACCTGATACTCGCCGCGTCCCTTTTTCTTGCTACAATCCCGGACATAACACCTGCCGACGCCCTTGATGATGCACGGCAAATTGCCAGCTTATGCGCTCGCCAAGATAACCCGGAATACCGCCATACCATCTTTTTCGCGGCCTGCATCCTGCTGGCCCATGATCAGACCTTATCCCCCCAGGATGCGATCACGACAGCCACGGAACTCTGGCTGACTGCCCGATAATCCATAAAAACTACCTCTCGGGCACTCCGTAGACCTTAACCCGCACTCCCCGCAAATCCAGCTCCATAAGCGGAAGGCCCCTTCCGCGCCTCCCGCAGTTCGGCGACCTCCCGTTCCAGGTCGCGGATGCGCATGTCCCGGCGCTCCAGCTGAAGGCGCAAGTGAGCATTCTCCCGGAGCAGGTTATTTTGCTCTTGCAAAGCCTCAAGAAGCTTTTGCTGAAGATCCAAAATAGGCGACGTGTCGCCCAAATTATTTTTCTCAGAAACAATAAAATCAGCAAGTTGTCTTTTTTCTTGTTTTGAAATGGGCGACATGTCGCCCATTTTGGAACAGACAGCGGCTTCTTGCTGTGTAGGATTGTTCACTTCGTCTGATCCTGTAAGTAGCCACTTTTCACTGACCCCAAAGCAGCTGCAAATTTTTTTTAAAATAGAGCCCCGAGGGATGCGCCCTTGGGTCTCATAGTTCACAACAGCGCGCTGGGTAATCCCAAGAAGATTGGCAAACTCTGTTTGGGTATTCATACCCCGCAGCTTTCGGATTCGTTCCCCAACGGAATTTTTTGTTCTCATTTTTGTTCTTTTTTTAAGAAAAAATGTTGACGTTCTTATTTTGTTCCTATAAATTGTTCCCATAAACAACGCCGTTAAACGCCTCCCCACTCCCTACAGGAAAGGCGAGCGCGGCACAAGAACAGGGGAAACGTGATGATCAGTCCCACGGGTAACATTTACTGCGATTTTTGCGGCAGGGAGCAGGCGGAGTGCGGGCCTGTGACGGCCAATAACGGAATGGGCGGGCGCTGCCATATCTGTGCGGATTGTGCGCTGCGCAGCATCGCCTCCCGCCTTGGCAAGACGGAAAAAATCTTGCCTCAACATCCCCAATCTGAGGACTGCCCCTACAGGAAAGCCAGGAAATGCGAGATGCACAATCATCCCTGCAACATATGCCTTTATGCAAAGTTTCTTGATTGAGGGAGGAGGGGCAAGCCCCTCCTAATAAAGCTGATCCTTACAGGCTAACCTTACCGAGAATCCTGATGGAGGACATGGTCAGCAGCTCAAGCGTATTGGGAGACTCCGTGGCCCAGTTTGTAGACCAGTATTTTTCTGCAGCACGGTGCCAATCCTCAAGGGATCCAGGTGGCATTTCAAAGTGTTTCCATGAGCCTTGAAAGCTTGGCATAGAGGGAGAGACAAGGTCTACATGGTAACAAAAATGAAGTTTCCTTCGGCTTTTAAATTCTTTTGCACTCTCTTCACCAATGCAGACATAAGCACAATCAAGTCTGCTTGGATAACTGGGATATAGATGTAAACGAATGTTCTCCAGAAGAAGTTCCTTGACGACAATGGCATTACAATTGTCTGGCATAGGATACTGACGTATGATGCGCCCCCAATTTCCGGGGGTAATGACGGATCCATTTTCAAGCGGCACAGGACAGTAGTGATACAGTTCCATATTTCCGGCTCCTTTTCCCGGAGCGGTTCCGGGAGTGGGAAGAGGTTTAGTAGGTGAGCATCAATCTTACCAGAGGAGCCGGAAACCTCAAAGCGGGCCGGAGCCCCACGAGGGCCTGAGCCCCGGCTACCGCGACCGTGTAGACCTCCGTTCACCTCGCGGAGCAGCGTGCAACGGCGAATACCGCAAGCCCATGCGGGACGCCCGCCCGGAGCGGCATAATCCGGGCTTTACCAACAAAGGAGATTATCGATGAAAAAGAAGAAGCTGCGCACACGCGCCGAGGCGCGGGAGTGGCTGCAAGCGCAGGGCCTCACCGCCGCCGCATGGGCGCGAGCCAACAATTTCCCCGTCCGCGTAGTCCAGGAGCTGTTGCGGGATCGCGCCAAGGGCAATTACGGCGTGGCGCACGACATCGCCGTGGCGCTCGGCATCAAGGAAGGTGAGCCGACGGACGAAAGGCGGACGGCATGAGCAGGGAACGGGAGCTGGAAAAATTCGTCAAAGGGGCGTTCTTCGACGGCTTTTTGATTGGCTATGACACAGGGGCGAATGACGGGGCTCTCGACTCCGAAGAGGAGAAAAAAGAGCTGGAAAAAATCGCCCGCTATGGAGCAGGGCAGTACTGGAAGACCCGGTTTATGCCCAGACTTCAAGAATACAGACGGTTGATGGATCGGTGTTTCAAGGAAGCCTTTAACAACAAAAAAGGCGGAGCCAGCAACAGCTCCGCCTCCACCAAATAGGTGAACGATATGAATGAAAAGACAGATATCACCCCCGCTATGGAAACGCAAGCCCCCGTCACCACCCCCGCCCAGGACATTTTTAGCGCCTGCGCGGAACTGGCCGCCTTTTCCGGCCATGTGACCACGGAGCAGTGGGATACGCTGCGCCGCGTCATCGCCACCCTGCGCGGTGTCGCGGACGAGATCGGCGGGCTGGTGCGGCCAGACGTTATGGAGATGCCGCTGCCCGGGCAGGACTACCGCTGCCTTGCGGAAGAGGCCTGTGACGGCGTCGAGGACGCCTGGGAGACCGCGCCCGTGGTGGAAGCCTCCAGCCCGGAAGAGGCGGCGGGCCTCGCCATTACGGACCGGCTGCCCGAGATCGGCCTTGCCCGCTTTGAGACCGACACCTTTGGAGAGGCGATCATCTTTGTGAAGGGCGTGACCGGCCGCGTGCATTCCTTCCGCGTCGAGTACCTTTGCCTGCCGCACGTTCTGAAGGTGGAAGACATGACCACCAGCTTTGCGAGGTAGACCATGCGCCTGTGCAATCCTGATTCCCTCATCGAGTGGCGCAAGGTGGAACCGCCCCGGTTCAAGAAGGATTGGCCCGGCCGCCTTGTGCAGGCGGCAAGCATCCCGCATTACACCCCTGTGTCCCCGCATGCCGTCCCGGACATGGCCGTGTGCGAGATCACCCGGCGGGACAATTATCAGAGCACCGCGTTTGAGCTGACCTTGAGCTGGCACTGCCCCGCCTGCGGCCATGCCCATGAGCGCCGTGTACCGGAAAGCTGGCTGGATGAAGGCAAGCTCTGGTTTGTGGAAAACGTGGGCCTCGCCGACGCCACCTGGGCGCTGGATGACCACCCCGCCGTTCTGTGCGTCGTCACCTCCTACCATCATCCCGAGGCCCCCAAGCGGGCAGCCCGTGCGGATATCGCCAGCCAGTGCGCGGCGTGGTTCGCCCGTTCCGGCTGGCGGGTCATGTGCCCGGTGGCCATGCGGCACGCCGCCTGCTCGGCGGATCGCGGCCTGCCTACGGATTATCCTTTCTGGAAAGAGGCTTCTTTGCGGATGCTGGAAACATGCGATGCCCTCGTCGTGCTGCTGCTTGACGGGATGCGTGAAAGCGAGGGCGTGGCTGACGCCATAGCTCATGCCCGCAAGCTGGGCATCCCGCTCAATCAGGTGCGCATGGCGGCAAGCGATGACGCGCCCCAGCCGTTTGAGCTGGTAGCGCAGCCGAGGTGGTGGATATGAGACATCCGACGACCGACGCGGCCCCCGTCCGTGTCCTGAAGATCGTGGAGCTGCTTTTCCAGCGGGTGCTGGACGGCTTTTCCAACAAGGAGATCGCCGATGCCCTCGGATGCAGCCCCAGCACCATTTGCCGGGATCTTGCCATGCTGGAAAGTACCGGCTGGGTGCGACGGCTGGAGACGAACCGCTGGGCCATCACGGAGAAACCGGCGGCCCTCATGCAAGTGTACACCCTGTATATGGACGACCTTTCCCGTCAGCGTGACCAGTTCGCGGCCCGCGTGCAGGCCAAGGCCAGACAGTATCTTTAGGAGCCCGACATGAAAGATATGGATACCCCCGTCATCGCCGCCCCTGCCCGTGGCCGCCGTCCTATTGACGGCCCGACTCCCGCGACGCCGGACATCGTGAGTGACCAGACCACCCGCGCCTATGTGGATGAATTGCGGCAGGATACCGCCGTGATGCCCAAGGCGCAGCTTGCGCAAAGCCTGCGCGTTGCCGAGGCGGCGGGCATGATCACCGCCTTTCAGTACAACGAGACGGCCAACCGCGTGGCCATGCTCAAGCTGTTCGCCCAGATCCGCGACAGCAAGGCTTACAAGGGCGCCCGCGTCACTGACAGGGCCAGCGGCGAGACCGTGACCGTCACTACCTGGGAGGAGTTCTGCAACGCGCACGGCTACAGCAGACGCAAGATCGACGAAGATTTGCAGAGCCTCGCCGCGTTCGGCGGGGACTTTATGGAGATGCAGGAAAAGCTGGGCCTTGGCTACCGTGACCTGCGCCTGTTGCGTAACGGCATCGCGGCCCTGCCGCCGGAAGAGAGGCAGGCCATACTGGATGACGTAGCCGCGGCCGAAGGCCCGGAAGAGGTCAAGGAAAAGCTGGCTGACCTTCGGCTGGAGCTGGCCAAGGCCAAGGCGGACAGAAAAGAACTGGAAGCCGACATGCAGGCCAAGGAAAAGGTCAGCAAGGAAAAAAGCGAAAAGCTGGACGCCCTGGAAGAACAGGTGGCCCGGCTGACCAGCATGAGCCCTGACGACAGGGTCACGGCACGCAATGAGGCCAATGCGCAGGCACGCGCCGATGTGGACAGCGAGTGTCAGGCCGTGTTCGTGGCCGTCATGGGCCTTGCTTCCCGCTGCGCCGCGGTCATGCAGGACGAACGGTCCACGGACGAAACCTGCATGTGGATACACAAGCGCGTCAGTGTGCTGGCCAATTCCGTGGCCGAGGCCCTTCTCGGCGCGGGGATCGACGTCGATTTGCGGGCATACCTTGAGCTGCCGCAGGACGACGGGACGGACATGAACGACAACAGGGAATAAAGGGGGGGCGGCTATGGCTCTCACGCCCGCACAGCAAGATTTTCTGCACGAAACGGCAAAGGAACTTGCGGCGGCTCCCGCCGTTGGTGGTGAGCGCGGCCGCATCATGGAACGCGCCGCCGCCACGCTGGGAAAGAGCAAAAAGAGCGTGTACGCCCTTCTCAAAAAGCATACGGGCTGGAGCAGCGGACGCAAAACGCGGGCGGACAAGGGCGAGACCTGTGTCGACCGGGAGCTGGCACTTGCTGTCGGGGGACTTTCCCACTTGAGCGAGCGCCAGACCGGCAAGCGGATCACGTCCATCAAGGCCGCCCGCGAGCGTCTGGCCGCCAACGGCCTCGGCATTGTCAACCCGGAGACCGGAGAAGTCATCATGCCCAGCGCTTCGACACTTTCCCGCGCCATGCGCCGCTACGCCTGCCATCCTGACCAGCTGGGAGCGGCGCGTCCCGCCACGGAGCTGCGCAGCCTGCACCCCAACCACACATGGGAGATCGACGCATCTGTCTGCGTCCTCTACCGCCTTAAGGGCGGCGGTGTGCGTCTTCTGGACGAAAAAATCTATAACAAGGACAAGCCCGGGAAACTGGTGGAGATCGCCGGGCAGAGGGTCGTCCGTTACATCGTCGCGGATCACTTCAGCGACGCGTTTTACCTGCGCTACGAACAGGCCAAGGGAGAAGACGCTCAAGGGGTCATCAGGACACTGGTGGAAGCGATAAGCGATCGTGGCGAAAGAGACCCTCTGCACGGCGTCCCTGTTCAGCTGCTCATGGACAAGGGCAGCGGCAACCTTTCCTCCCTTGTGCGGGACTTTCTCGACAACCTTGGTGTCATCCCCCTGACGCATGAAGCAGGCAATCCCCGCGCTAAGGGCACGGTGGAATGCCTGCAAAATCTGGTAGAAAAGGGGTTTGAGTCCCGGCTGCGCTTCATGGAGACGCCGTCCATTGAAGAGCTCCAGCGACAGGCGGATGCGTGGCGACGCCATTTCAACGCCCACGCCGTTCTGACACGTGCGGGACGCCCCCGGAACAACCTCTGGATCGGCATTACGGACGGACAGCTCAAGACCGTGGATCGCTCCGTGCTGGAGGCCATCGCCCACTGGCAGGACGTGCGCCGCAAGATCGACGGCAAGTTCCGCATCAGCGTGGATACCCGGGCTTGCGGGGTGCATGAATACGACCTGCGCGAGCTGGGTTACCACGGCCTGTGCGTGGGCGACAGCGTGGTGGTGCGCCTCAATCCCTTCCGGGCTCCGGCCATCACGGTCATCAAGGAGCTCCCGAGCGGCGAAGAGCTGCGCTTTGAGGTCCGGCCCATCGAGAAGGACGCGGCCGGGCGTGACATCACAGCCCCGGTCATCGGTGAAAATTTCCGCCGTGCGCCCGATACCCCGGCGGAAACGGCTCTCAAGGAAATCAAGATGCGCGCCTACGGGACGGACAGTCTTGAAGAGGCCGAAAAGGCCCATAAGGCCCGCAACCGTGTGCCGTATGCCGGTCTGGACATTATGGCGGACGTGAAGGAGGCCCCGCAATACCTGCGCCGGAAGGGCGAAGCGTTGCCCGTGGACACACCGCAGGCGGCGCCGATACCGCTTAGTCACGCACAGGCGGCGCAGCGCCTCAAGGCTCTGTGCGGCGAGGTATGGAGCGCTGATCCGGCTGCCTGCATGGCATTGGTGCGCAAGCGCTTCCCCGTGCAGGTGCCGGAAGGGGCGCTGGAAGAGCTGGCCGGGGCCATTCAGGAGCGCTTCGCACCGCGTCCCGCGACCGTAATCCGCTTTGAAGGGGGACGGGCATGCGCCAATTAACAGATCCGGCGGCGCTCAGAAATCTGTTTGCCGTCCACAAAATCAGTCAGCGGCAGGCGGCGGCCGCCTGCGATGTGAGCCCCGCGACCATCAATATATTGTTGCGCAAGGGGCTGCCGCCCAAAACAGACTGGACCGGACTTAAGAATGCGCTGATCTCCCTGCTGGAAGAATCGGGCGCGAACGGTCTGGATGCGGAATGGGCGCTCAGAGACGAAGAAACGGACGCAAAAAAAAAGAATGGCGAAAGCAGCCAAGAGGAAAACGATATGATCATCCGCAAACAGCACCTCAAGATGTCCACCCGCCAGCACTTCAAATTGCTGCGCGATCCCTTCGCAGATCCGCAAGGCGTGGAGGATGTCTACCTGAACCCGGACAGCCGCTTTGTGCGTGAGACCATGCACGATGCCGCGGTCAACGGCAATTTCCTGGCCGTGGTTGGTGAATCCGGCTCCGGCAAGTCCACGCTGCGCGAGGAACTGGTGGAGCGTCTGCGCCTCAACGGGGAATCCGTCATCGTGGTGGAACCGTACACCCTGAGCATGGCGGAATCGGAAAAGAACGGGAAGCCGCTGCGCGCCCCGCACATCGCCGAGGCCATCATCTCCACCGTCTCGCCCGGCACCAGCGTGCCGTCCAGCCCGGAGATGCGCGCCCGCAAGCTGCACAAGGTGCTGGTGGAATCCAGCCGTGCGGGCTTCCGGCACTGCCTCGTCATCGAAGAAGCCCACGACTTGCACATGCACACCTTGAAGGCCCTCAAGCGATTCTGGGAACTCAAGGACGGCATGCGCCGCCTGCTGTCCATCATCCTCATCGGGCAGACCGAACTCAGGGACAAGCTCTCCAGCACCCAGAGCGACGTGCGCGAGGTGGTGCAACGCTGCGATGTGGTGGAGCTGCCGCCCATCAAGCAGCCCGGGGACTTTCTCGCCTTCCGCTTCCAAAGGGCGGGCGCCTGCCTGGAGGATGTTTTTTCCCCGGACGGGATCGAGGAACTGCATGACCAGCTGATCGTGGCACGCGGGCTCAATTCCGCCGGAGTATATCTTGGCTACCCGCTGGCCATCAGCAATTTTGCCATAGCTGCCATGAATCTGGCGGCGGAACTTGGCTTTGACCTCGTCGACGCCGATATCGTGCGGCAGGTACAGCCGTAGAATAAGGAGAAAAACCATGACGAAGCGTGTGAAACCTGTCCTCAATATCCCTGTTGTGAACACCGTGGAAGACGCCGACGCCATCCTGGCCGAAATAGCCGCCCGCAAGCGTCAGATCAGTCTGCATGAGATCGCCCTCAAGGAAGACGTGGACAAACTGAAAACAGAATGCGCCGCCCGCTGTGAACCGCTGAAAAAAGACATCGAAGCTCGCGAGCAGGCGCTTATGCAGTTCGCACTGGCCCGGCGGGAAGAGTTGTTCAAGGGCCGCAAGTCCCGCGAGCTGACTTTCGGCATCATCGGTTTCAGAGTCTCGTCCAGCCTGCGGACCATCAAAAAAATGACTTGGGAACGGGTGCTGGGCGTTCTCAAGGAGCGTGGCATGACCAACTGCATCCGCATCAAGGAAGAAGTGGACAAGGAAGCCCTGCGCACCCTTGGCCCCAACACGCTGGCGGATGTGGGCTGCAAGCTGGTGCAGGAAGACGGCTTTTTCTACGAGCTCAACGAAACAGAGCTGGAAGGAAACCGGACATAGGGGGACGACATGAGCAAGCTGATCGGCATGATCCACATGGCCAAGGCACGGCTCGGCATGGATGATGAAACCTACCGTATGTTTCTGGTCGATACGATCGGAAAAAACTCTCTGCGGGACACAAACGCCCGCGAGCAATGGCGCGTTATGGAAGAACTGAAGCGGCGCGGCTTCGCACCCCAGGCCATCCATAAGGGCGCCCGCCTTGTGGATGATCCGCAGGCGAAGAAAATCCGCGCCCTCTGGCTGACCATGGCCGATTGCGGCATCGTCCGGGACAGATCCGAGAAGGCCCTCGGCACCTATGTGCGCCGTATCACAGGGGGTGGCCTGGCGGACGCCAGCACAAAGCAGCTCTCCCTTGTTATCGAGACCCTGAAACGGTGGCTCGACCGCTGCGACGATCCCCGGAAACGAGAAATTTGCCTGTCGGTCCTGAAGGAGCAGGATGCGCCGCCCATGCTGGACGGACTTCCCATAATCGGAGGCGGTTGTGGCGAGGTCCGGCACTAACCGCGGCTCAGACCTGCTGAATCAGATAGAGGCCATCATCGAGGAAGAGCTCGCGAATGGCACCACCACGCTCGCCCGCCGGGTCACCACGCGCATCGCGTTGGAGTTCGGGGGCGAGCAAATCTATTTGCCGAAGGACAAGGCTCGCCGGGATGCCAGGATTTTTGACGAATACACCGGCGACAATGTTCTGGAATTGCGTGCGCGGTACAAATTGAGCGAATCGACGCTTTATCAGGTCATCCGCGCGGAACGTTCCCGGCGGCGCCTACGTCAGGGCGTCTTGCCCGGGGTTTTGTTACAGGAGGAAGATCAATGAGTCAGGAACAGACACAGCGCCCCCATCTGGCCACCAAGGCGGAACTGATCAAGGACGTGCTGCGCATCACACGCGAGGAAGACGCCCGCGATCTCCACGCCGTGGACGTGGAAGTTGTCCTGGATGCTCTGGCCGAAGCCTGCGCTGCACGACTGGCTGCCGGGGATGACGTGACGCTGCCGGGCATCGGCCGCCTGAAGGTAAAAGCACGGGCCGCCCGCATGGGGCGTAACCCGCGTACAGGCGAGCCTATGTCCCTTCCACCCAAGCGTGGTGTGACGTTCAATGCCGGGAAAAAGCTGCTCGGGAGGATCGAGTAACATGGGGATGGACGGCCTCATGCGGGTACTGGTGATAGCCCTGCTGGTACTGGCCGGATCGCTCTCTGGATGCGAAGAGGTGCGGATGCAGCAGCTTGATGCCGAATACGAGGGCGGGAGACCTGCATCCAAATTTCGGACGATCTGTGTCGAAGGATACCGGTATCTCGCGATGGAAGAAGAGTACAGTCAACGATCCTACGGTGGGCTTACCCAGATGTGGGAGAACACCCCCTACGGCCCCAGACCCATGATGTGCCGACAGCCTGAAGAGACTCTTCGGCCAGACGCGAATCCCATCTAAGAACGTACAGTGACCTGCTTTGCAAAGACGAAAAAGGGAGGCTTTTGCCTCCCCTTCTATTTTCATCCCACGCAATAAAATTGCAAAGTGTCTTCCCGGTATATCCCGGCTCATCCCTGGTTATCCCACTTTTATCCCCTCGGTTATTACGCTATGAATCATTTTTTGTTTCGCGCCTGTCAGGCGCTCAACAGGCTAAAGCCCATAAATAAAAGAGCGTGCATCCCTGGCGGATACACGCTCTTTTGGTTGGCCAAAGCGTTGTTCGGCCGCTAGCCGGGTCCGCCATCCACGCCCCTTTCGGAAAAAAGGGGCTCATCATATGGCGGCAGGAAGGCGCCGGGCCGGTAGCGTGCGGCCTACAGGCTGCCCTGCTTCACGAAATCATCCGGCACGTCGGCCAGCGTGGCCACCATGACGGCCTTGATGGTATGCATGCGGTTGGCGGCTTCGGCAAACACGAGGCTGTTGGGCGATTCGAAGACTTCGTCGCTCACTTCCATGCATTCCAGACCGAAACGCTGGTACATCTTCTCGCCGATGATGGTGTCGCGGTTGTGGAAGCTGGGCAGGCAGTGCAGGAAGGCACAGCGCTCGTTGCCGGTCCTGCGCATCATCTCGGCATCGATACGGTAAGGGGTCAGCAGGTTGATGCGTTCCTGCCAGACATCTTCCGGCTCGCCCATGGAGACCCAGACGTCGGAATACAGGAAGTCGCAGCCCCTGACGCCGTTGTCCGCATCTTCCGTGCGGGTGATGCGGGCACCGGTCCGTTCGGCGATGGCGCAGGCCTGCCCGTAGATCTCGTCGGAGGTCCACAGGGCCCGGGGCGCCACGCTGCGGAAATCCAGGCCCAGCATGGCCGAGGCGATCATCAGGGAATTGCCCATATTGTACCGGGCATCCCCGATATAGGCCAGGGTCTGGTCCTTGTAGGGCTTGTCGCAATGCTCGCGCATGGTCAGAAAGTCCGCCAGGATCTGGGTGGGGTGCCATTCGTTGGTCAGGCCGTTCCACACCGGCACGCTGGCATAGCGGGCCAGTTCTTCCACGATGCTCTGGCCGAAGCCGCGGTATTCGATGCCGTCATAGAAGCCGGCCAGCACGCGGGCCGTATCGGCCATGGATTCCTTTTTGCCGATCTGGGAGCCGGAAGGGCCCAGATAGGTGGTATGGGCACCCTGGTCATGGGCCGCCACCTCAAAGGAGCAACGGGTCCGGGTGGAATCTTTTTCAAACAGCAGCACGATATTCTTGTCCAGCAGGAACTTGGGCTCGCGCTTTTCCTGCTTGGCTTTTTTCAGTGCGGCGGCCAGATCCAGCAGGTAGATCAGGTCTTCGGAAGTAAAGTCCGTTTCCTTCAAAAAATCTCGATTGGTCAGTCTGCTCATACCATGCTCCACCCTTCCCGGGTCGTTGCTGAAACTCTCTCCGCCCGTGCCGCCCGGCGGCTGCCGGCCTGTCCGCAGGCCGTTTTCCTCTACAGGCGGAAAGCAGGAATCTAGCAGCGCCGGGCCGCTTTGTCCATGCCCGAACGCCGTGTCACACGAACGCCATGTCCGCGCACGGGACAGGATGCGGATACACCGGCGCGGAGACGTTGCCCCCGGCACCGTTTGCGCTTATGCTGCCATCAAGAAAGGAGATCCCCATGCGAACCTGGACATGCCTCGCCGGACTGCTCGCCCTGGCCCTGCTCCTAGGCCTGATGCCCTGTCCGGTGTCTGCTGCCCCATCCGCCTGCCAGCTCAGCAAGGTCGTCATGCTGACGCGTCACGGTGTCGCGGCTCCGGCCGACGACAACCAGCTGCCCCGGATCACCGGCAAAGCCTGGCCGCAATGGCCGGTGGGGCCCGGTCAGCTCTCGCCGCGCGGCGCCCGGCTGCTGACGGCCCAGTGGGCCTCCCTGCGTGCCCTGTACCTTCAGGCCGGTCTGCTGCCGGCGCAAAAGACCGAATCCCGGGTGTTCGTGCGCGCCGACAACACCCCGCGCAGCCGCGGCAGTGCCGAGGCCCTGTTGCGGGGCCTGACGCCGGGCACCCTGCCCGCCTATGCCGTGCTGAACCTGGATCCCGACCCTCTCTTCGAGCCCGTCCAGGCCGGTCTTGCCATCTTCGACCCGGCCGAAACGGCCCTGGCCGTGCTGGACCATATCAACGGGGACTTCTCCCAGTTCTGGGAAAGCCTGGGCGAACCCATGTCCCTGCTGGACCAGCTCACAGGCCCCCTGACGGCGGAGGTCTGCAACAGCATCAACCTGCCCGGCGGCTGCCGCCTGTCCGACATGGTGCCCACCATCTCCATCATGGACATGGGCCGCCGTGTGGAGATACGGGGCGGCCTCGGCCTGGGATCGCTCCTGGTGGACCGGCTGGTGCAGGAATACGCCCAATGGCCGCAGCAGGATGCCGCCTGGGGCCAGGCCAACGCCGCGGCCCTGCGCAAGCTCCTGCCCATCCGCAGCGAGATCTTCAACGCCCTGCACCGCACGCCGCTGGTCGCGGGCATCTACGGCGGCCCCCTGCTGCGGGACATGGCCCTTGCCCTCTACAGCCAGCATGCCGACCCGCGCCTCAACGAGGCCCGGTGCGCCGTGTTTGTAGGCAACGACAACAATCTGGCCGCCGTCGGCGCCCTGCTGGGCATCGACTGGCAGGCTTCGGGCTTCCCGCCCAACGCCCTGCCCCCCGGTACCGTCCTGGCCATGGAGCTGTGGGAAGGCCCCGGCAACGCCAGCGAGGTACGCTTCCGGGTCTTCCTGCAGAGTCTTGATTTCATGCATGCCCCGCTGAGCGTCACCACGGCCGGCGGCTACCAGACGGCCCCGGACAGCTTCGGCCCGGCCCTGCTGGAAGCCCATGTCACGCTCGACGGCCAGGAGGACGGCCCGGTCATGGGCAGAGAACGTTTTGAACAGCGTGTCCGCGGCGCGCTGGAAGGCCGGGGCCTGCCGCGCATCACTTTCCTGCCTGAAATGGTCTCTTCGCAGGCCCCGGCACCCGTCCTTCCCGTACAGCCATGACCAACGACGAAAAAAAGACCTTGCTGCGGCAGCGCTATGCCGAACTGGATGACGCAAGCCTGTGCGCACTGGAGCGCCACAAGCTGACCGAGCAGGCCCGTGCGCTCTTCGATGCGGAGCTGGCCCGCCGCGGCCTTGATCTGACCGCCTACGAGGCACGTCATGGCGACAGCCTCCACCGGAGCCGGACGGCCCTGCGCCGGCGCCAGTGGCGCGGCGTGGGCCTCAAGGCCATCCTTGCCGGGATCATCTTTGCCGGGGCCGGGCTGGTCCGGCAGCAGTACGGTGACAGCCTGGATGCCCTGGAGGCCCTGCCCGTGGCCACCGGTGGCCTGGCCCTGGTCATCCTCGTGCTGGCCCTCGCCCTGCGCCGTCGCTGAGACCCGGCCGGACAAGCCATCCGCCGGAGCGACAGATATCCGCCGAAGCCCCGGAGCCCCTGGAGCCATCTTCCATCCCGCCGCGCCGAGACCACCGGCCCTGCACCATCATGTCCTGCCAGGCTGGCGCAACTGCCAGTCTTGTCGACGAAACCTCTCCTTCCTGTACAAAAAACGGGGAAATGCCGTGAAGCATCTCCCCGTTGCCGTTTTATGTCGTCAATATGGGGACGTTTAGTCGTCGCTGACCTGGGGGGCCGTCCCCGGCGCCACCATCTTCAGGGCATGGCGGCAGATCTCAAGATTCTTGCGGTAGCCTTCGATGTCCGGCCCGCTGGTGTGCCCGGCGCGGGCATAGCAGTCCAGGGCTTCCTGCAGGGTATCCACAGCTTCCTGCCACTGACCGGCCGTCGCCAGGGCCACGCCCAGGTTGCCCAGGGAGAAGGCCGTTTCCGTATGGTCGCCCAGCAGCCCCTTGCGGATGGCCGCGGCCTGGCGATGCAGGGCGATGCCCTGCTCAAGATCGCCGCGTTCTTCGCGGATGCGCCCCAGATTGTTCAGGCAGGTGGAGACATCCATGCGGGACTCGTTTCCCGGCTGCTTCTCGAACACGTCCCTGGCCTTGAGCAGCAGCTCCTCGGCGCCGTCCAGATCCCGCTGCATGTACAGGCAGGCCGAAAGGCGCAGCAGTGCCCCGGCCACCAGCGGATGGTCTTCCCCAAAGGCGGCGCGCAGACCGTCCACGGCTTCGCGGCTCACGGCGATGCTTTTTTCCACCTGTCCGGCAGCAAGGTACAGGCGCCCCAGGTTCTGCAGGGCGCCGCAGGTGGCGGGATCCTGCGCTCCCTGCCGCTCGCGCAGCAGGCTCACGGCCGCCTCGATGGCTTCGATGGCTTCGGCCTGGCGGCCCTGTTCGAAAACGGCACGCCCCAGCCCGTCCAGGGCCAGGGCCTTGTGCAGGGGATCGTCCGTCCCCTTGTCCAGCAACTGGCGATACCGGCTTTCGGCACCGGCAAGGTCTCCGGCAGCCATCAGCCTGCCGGCGGCACGGATCTCCTGGATCCAGCTTTTCGCATCCATGTTTGCCCTCCTGACATATCTCTTCTGCCGGGCTGTGTGCGTGTACGTCCGGCCATGCTGGCCCCATGTTGCCAAAACGGGCAGCCGGTCGCAACCGTCCGTCATCCCGGCTGCGCCCGCCCCTCAATCCCGCAGCAGGTCCATGCGCAGGATCTCCACCGTGCGTACCTGCCGCATCACCAGGGGCCCGTGCAGCCACAGCCAGTTGTCCTGTTCGTCACTCAGCCCCTGATGCCGCAGCTCCGCGGCCACAAGGGCGCAGATGTCTTCCACGGCCGCCACGGCCTGCTGCCCCCCGGCCCCGGTCGTCAACGGGGCCGCTGCCGCCTGCTGCAGGGCCGTGCACATATCGGCGCCCAGACGGGGCAGGCCCTGCACGGTACGCCAGGCCCATTTGTAGAAGGGCAGATAGCGCCGGTTCAGCAGGCAGGCCAGGGAAAGGGCCGCCTCGCTGAAACGCCCCAGGGCCAGCATGGCGCCGATGCCGTCCCCCCGCCCAAGGCAGCGCGGCAGGTTGTACTGGCCGGCCTGCGCCATCTGCATGCAGCGCGTGGCCATCTTTTTCAGGTGCAGGTCACGGGGAAAATAGTCCAGCAGGGTCGCGCGCCAGGCACTGAAACGGCCGGGCCCGTCGAAAAAGACCTCACCACTGGTGCAGGTGGCCAGGCCCCATTCCTTCATGCCCAGCCAGTGGCGCCAGTGGGACGGGGGCGTGTCCCGGCCGGTGAAGCGGGCATAAAAATCCTCCAGGGCCAGGGGCCCTGTCCGCCCCCTGCGCCGTTCCGGCGCCATGCGGCAGGGAAAGCCCCCGAAGGTCCCGGGCAGCAGACGCAGGACGTCTTCCAGCCGCTGCCCGTGCCGGGCCAGGTCTTCCCGCGAAAGCCAGAGGCAGAAGCCCGGCCCCCAGTCGTGATCCCGGGACGTGGCATCGTCAAAACCCAGGCATTCCGAGCCCTCCCCCGCCAGCCCCACGGCGCACAGGGGCAGGATGTCGCCCGCCTGTTCCTGCAGCAGGGGCAGGCAGGCCTCGAAATAACGCCGGGAAAGTTCCAGTCCGTGCATCATGATCATCTCCCCGGGGCGGCGTCCGCCGACTGTCCGCCCCCCTTGCCGTCAGGCCGGGGCACAGCATGACGCTGCCCCCACACGGCCACGATGAGGATGCCGCCGAGGATGGCGGCCGAACACAGCACAAGGCGCGGGGTGATGGCCTCGCCCACGAAGACCACCGCCCCCAGGGCCGTGATGACGGGCACGCTCAGCTGGGCGGCGGCGGCCGCCGTGATACTGTAACAGGGCACCAGCGCATACCAGAGGATATAGCCCAGGGCAGAGGCCAGGGCCCCGGCGCACAGGGCCAGCACCACCCCTTGCGGCGGCAGGGAGAGTCGCCACCACAGGGCCAGCATCAGCACCAGGACCAGGGGGACGCAGCGGATGAAATTGTCGGTGGTGGCCTCCGCCGCATGGCGGAATTGGCGGCCGCACAGACTGTAGGCCCCCCAGGCGGAACCGGACACGAACATCACGCAGGCCGCCGGCAGGGGCGGCGCCTCCAGACCGGGCAGCAGCAGGACCACGAGCCCGGTCATGGCCAGGCCTATCCCCAGCGCCTGCCCCAGACCGGGCCGCTGCCCCGCGCGGATGCCGTAGCCGAGCATGCTGGTCTGCACGGCCACGGCGATGACCAGGGCCCCGGCCGCGGCGGGCATGCTCACATAGGCGACGGAAAACGCCAGCATGTAGACGAACAGCGCCAGGGCCGCGCCCCGGCTGCCCTGCCCCCGCCAGTCCGGCACCAGCCCGTGACGCCGCCGGCGCCATGCGTGCAGGACAACAAGCATCAGGGCGCCGGACGCCATGCGGATGGCCGTATAGCTGACCGGATCCATGCCGTGATGCAGCAGGGCAAGGCGGCACAGGACGGAGTTGAGGGCAAAAAGGGTCATGCACAGCAGGGTCAGCAGCGCCAGCGGCAGGCCTTTTGGCCGGGCGCGGCGTACCGCGGGCCCTGTTCCCGGCATGCATCGTTCTGCGTCCGTCATCCTTTCCTCCCCGCGCCGGACATGGCGCCGCGGCTATTCAAAAGAAATCTGCCGCCAATGACAAGCAAAATCCGTACCTTCGGCAAACCATGCCACAGGATTGCAAAAATCCTCCCGCGCGTCCTTCACATGATGCAGCGGCGCATCCTCCGGCATTGCCAAGGGTGCGGAACTGCAACAGAAAAGCCTCCCGAAGGAGGCTCTCGGCCGGGCCCGCCCGTCCAGAAGGACGGCAGGCAGCACAGGACATGTACGGACACGCCTGCCCGATACCAGAGGGGCCCGGGAACGCATGGGACGCGGGCGGCAATCCTGTCTGCGCCGTGCGGCGGGGCCCGGGCCTGCGCCCTACCGGCCCGCTTCCCGGGCGCTCTCCGCCTGCATCTGCTGCAGATGACGCAGGCAGTCGCCCGCCGATGCGTAGGCCCGGCGCAGGGAGGCATAGTCCGGTATCATGCGGGCCCGGCCACGGTGATAGGTGACCAGGGTCCCGGCAAAGGCGTCCACGTCTTCCGGGTCATGGCTGATGATGACGGCCGGGATGGCGAACGCGGCAAGGATCTCCTGTATCTCGCCGCGCAGGCGCTCGCGCAGCAGGGGATCGAGCGCGGAAAAGGGCTCGTCCAGCAAAAGGAGCGACGGACGCGTGCCCAGGGCCCGTGCCAGCGCCACACGCTGCTTCTGCCCGCCGGAAAGGTTGCCGGGATACAGGCGGGCCAGATGGGCGATGCCCAGGCGCTCCAGCAGATCCATGGCCCAGGCGCGCTGCTCCCTGGTCAGGCGCCAGGGCAGCAGCCCTGTCCCGGCATAGGCCACGTTGTGCAGCACGCTCAGATGCGGGAACAGGGCGTAATCCTGGAACATGTAGCCGATGCGCCTCCGCCGGGCAGGCACACAGATGCCCTGCCCACCGTCATAGAGGACGTTCCCGTCCACCACGATGCGCCCGGCATCGGGCCGCACCAGACCGGCAAGGCAATGCAGGGTCAGGGTCTTGCCCGAACCGGAGGCACCGAACAGGACAAGGGTACGGCTGTCTTCCGGCATCTCCAGATGGATGCCCAGATGGAAGGGGGCCGCCCGGCCGGGATCATCGAACGATTTTGTGATATCCAGAGAGATCATGCGCTGCGCCGCCTTCTTTTGTATTTGACCAGCACTTCGGCGGCCATGAGCAGCATCACGCACAGCCCGGAGGTCACCAGCACCAGCAGGGTCGCCAGGGCGTCGTTGCCCGCCTGGAAAGCATCGTAGATGGCCAGGGCCAGAGTCTGCGTCTTGCCGGGGATGTTGCCCGCCACCATCAGGGTGGCGCCGAACTCGCCCATGCCGCGGGCAAAGGCCAGCATGAGCCCGGCAAAGATGCCCTTCCAGGCCAGCGGCAGCGAAACGGTCAGCAGGATGCGCAGCTCCGAGGCGCCCAGGGTGCGTGCGGCGTTCTCCAGATGCGGGTCCACCTGTTCCAGGGCCGCCCGGGCGGATTTGTAGAGCAGCGGGAAGACCACCACGGTGGCGGCCACCACCGCCCCCTGCCAGGAAAAGATGAGCTGCAGGCCAAGATCCCGCAAGGCCGGGCCCAGCAGGCCGTTGCGGCCCACGACGAGGATCAGGTAATAGCCCAGCACCGTGGGCGGCAGGACAAGGGGCAGGGTGCACAGGGCATCCAGCAGGGCCGGCAGGGGACCGCGGCGCCGGGCCAGACGCCAGGCCACGAAGAGCGCGGCCAGAAAGGAGAGCGCGGTCGCGATGCCCGCCACCCGCAGGGAAAGCAGGAGCGGCCGCACAAGATCGGTAGGGACAAGGTATTCCATGCGGTATCCGGGAAACGATGCCGGGAGAGCCAGGACCGGCCGCCGGCAGGCAGAAGCAACCCGAGCTCCGGCCGCAGGCGGCACCGCCGGACCGGAGACATGCAGCGCAACGTGCCGGGCCCGGACATGCAGGAGTCGGGACATGTCCGGGCCCGGAGGGAACAGGACGGCGGCGCCCGCGACGCCGCCATCGGAATCTACGGCCTGGAGAAGCCGTAACGGGCCAGGATCGCCTGTCCTTCGGGAGAAAGGGCGAAATCCACGAACGCCTGGCCCATGGCAGCATTGCTGCCGGTGGTGGCTACGGCAATGGGATAGGTGACAGGCTTGTGGCCCGTGAGCGTCAGGCAGACATCGACCTTGTCGGCGCGCTGCCTGGCATCGGTGGCGTAGACGATGCCGGCATCGACTTCACCACGGGCCACGTAATCCAGGACCTGCCGCACGCTGTTGCCGTAGATGAAGGAGGGCTGGAGGGTCTCCCAGAGGCCGGCGCTCTTCAGGGCGTCACGCGTATAGCGGCCCACCGGCACGCTTTCGGGCGAACCCACGGCGATACGCCGGGCCTTTGTGAGATCGGCGAGGCTGTCGAACTTCTTGCCCTGGGCGGGCACGATGAGGACCACCGTGTTGCTGACGAAATTCCTGCGGCTTTCCGGCTTGATGAGCCGGGCTTTCTGGGCCTTGTCCATGGTCTCCTGGTCGGCGGAGGCGAACACGTCCACGGGCGCCCCTTCCTGCATCTGCTTGAGCAGCGGATTGGAAGCGGCAAAATTGGTGTGCACGGTCAGGCCCTGATGGGATTTTTCAAAAGCGGTCTTGAGCTCCGCGAAGGCATTGGTCAGGCTGGCCGCCGCGGAAACGGTCATCTCCCCGGCGGACGCCGTCACGGCCTGCCCGCAGCTGAAGGCCAGGACAAGGGCGGCCACGGCCAGGGACACGCTTTTGCTACAGGCGGAAAGCACTCGTTCGAACAACATACAAGCCTCCTTGGCTTTTTTATGTTCTTGTCATGATGCACTTTACGCGCCTGCTGGGGCAGGACAAGGCAGACACGGATTACACAAAAAGCGCGACAACTTGTAACATCTTATGATCCAAGTTATTTTAGGTATGCTTCAGGGAGGGTTTTTATGGTTTCCGCGCAAAAACGTGAAAAACTCAGTACGTTACTGCACAGTCTTGAGACGGAAGACAGGAAGTGGCTGCAGCAGAAGCTCATGCGCCAGGACAATGCCAGCCTGCTGCGTGACGAGAAGGGGCTGAGCGACCAGGAACTGCTGGCCGCCGAATCCTGGTACTGGCAGCAGTACGCCGAATCGTCCAGCATGCGGGCGCGCCGGGCCCACGCCCGTCTGTGGTGCATCTTCATGCTTTTGCGCTACGGCGGCCTGCGCCTGGTGGAAGCCCTCGCCCTGGAACTGAAGCACCTGGACTGGGGCACCGGCCTCATCCACATCCAGGGCGAACAGGCCCGGCAGGTCCCCCTGCCCGCCACCCATTGCCGCCGCCTGCGCCAGATGATGGAAGACCCCGCCCTGTTCGCGCCCAGCGGTCCCCTGCTCCGTTGTGATGCCAGCTATGTGCGCCGCAGCCTGCAGCAGTGCGGCAGCGCCTGCGGCCTGCCCGCGGGCCTGCTCAGCGCCCGCAGCCTGCGCCAGAGCCGCATCCTCGAGCTGCTCCGCCAGGGCCTTCCCTCCCCCGTGGCCGACATGTTCGCCGGGCGCAACCGGCGCCAGCAGTCCGGCAGCATCCGCTACAACCTCAAGGCAGCGCAGACCCTGCTGCGCGAGCACATCCAGCGTACCAGCGGCCTGCGCACCAGCGCCCGCAATGTCTTCCACGGCCGCATCGAGCACCTGCGGGCTTCGGGCATCATCGTCACCGTGGTCCTGTGCACGGCCGGCGGCCTGCGCGTCACGGCCATGATCACGGATGAAAGCTGCAAAAGCCTGGGGCTTTCCAGGGACATGCTCATCACCGCCAGCATCAAGGCCCCCTGGATCATCATCGAGCCCGACCAGGGCCAGGACAAGCCCCCCGTGGCCACACGCAACTGCTTCCGGGGCACGGTGGAACGCGTGCGCCAGGACGAGATGCTGGCCGAGATCCTGGTCAACCTGCCTGACGGCAGCCAGGCCTGCGCCCTGCATGTGCGCGGTGAAAGCCCCATCCCGCCGGTGGGCAGCAGCGTCTGGGTCATCTTCAAGGCCCTGTCCGTCATCCTGACCCTGGATTAGGACCGGGACGGGCCTTCCCTGCCATCTCCCTGACCGGAGCGCCCTGGAAGATGGAGGCCGGGAGGGGAACCCCTTCCGGGCCCGCTAACGGGGGCCTTCCTCCCAAAACTCCTGCCCCGGCAGCCAGACCCGGCAGGCATAGTGCTGGGGGATGCGCATCACTGCGGCCAGCGGCAGGGCCAGCCAGTGGCACAGCAGGGTGCGCAGCACGCCCGCGTGGCTGACCAGCAGCAAACAGTCGCCAGGATAACGGGCCTGCCAGCGGGCCACACAGGCCACGGCGCGGGCCTGCACGGCGGCAAAGCTCTCTCCCTGCGGCGGCGCGAAGCCCGCCATGTCCGCCCCCCGTGCCGCGTGGCCGCCCGGCCAGCGGGCCTCCACTTCGGCCACGGTCAGGCCTTCCCACAGCCCCAGCGATATCTCGCGCAGCCCCGCATCGGGGACAATGTCTATGGCATGGCCCCGGGCTTGGAAGACTTCCTGCACCAGCCGCGCGCTTTCCCGGCAGCGCCCCAGATCCGAACAGATGATATGCTGCGGCAAACAGGGACCAGAGCGGCCGATATTTCCTTCTGCCGGCGCCCCTTTCTCCGGCGCTCCTGCGATCGCCCCCTCCGCATGGCCGCCCTGCCCCGTGGCTGAGGTCACAAGCGTCGGCAGTCCGCCTTCCGTGCGGCAATCCGCCAGCAGGGCCCGGGCAGCCCGCCGTATCTGCTCCCGTCCCGCATCGGTCAGGGCGATGTCACGCGCGCCCACGAAACGCCGTTCCGGATTGGGCGGCAAAGCACCGTGCCGCAACAGCCAAAGCCCTGCCATGCTAGACCTCCCCTATCAGGGGGCACAGCGGCGTCCAGAGGGCGCGCCGGGCATCCAGCATATGCGCGCGCGTGTCGATGTCCGCCGCAGCCAGGGCTTCCCGCGCCAGCCGCGCGGGGTCACGGCCCAGCTCGGCGGCCAGTCGCCGTTCCAGGGCCAGGGCCCGGTCGCGCCGCCCTTCGATACCGGCCCGCGCTCCCGGATCGTCGCCGAATTCCTCCAGTTTCTGGGCAAAACGCTGGGCCACCGGCACCCAGATGCCGCCCCGGCAGTATTTGTCCGCCAGATAGACCAGCTCGTGCGCGCCCAGCCTCTTTTCCGCCGGGACGCTCTGATCCCGGTGGGCCGCCACGATGGCGGCCATGCGGGCCAGCCCGAGACGGGACAGCAGCCGCCCGCCGGCGGCCTCATGCCCGTGCATGCCCTTGCAGATATCGTGCGTCAGCCCGGAGGCCAGCGCCAAAGCCGTCTCCACGGGGGCCTCCTCTCCCCGGGCCTCCGCCAGGGCCGCGCACAGGGCTTCCGCCACCCGGCCCACGGCCAGCGCATGGCGCAGGCCCCGCTCCGGCACACCGGCCTGGAGCAGCAGGCCCTCGGCCTCGTCCCGTGTCAGGGCATCGTGGCAGGCGGCCATGCGCTGCAAGGTCGCATACTGTTCGGGGGTGTCCATATCCGGCAGCATGGCGGCATCGGCCACCGCTGCCTGACGGCAGGGAACGGCCGCCAGCGCGCCGCGCAGGCCGTCATGGCCGTCATGGGCAAGGATGGCGGGCACGAGGGAAAGGGGAAGGAACACGGGATGGCCCGGCTCGCCGCAGAACGCCGCCTGCAGGGCCGTGCCCGGCAGGACGTCCGCGGCCCGCAGCAGGGCCAGCAGGGTCAGGCTCCGGGTCAGGGGCACGTCCACAGGATGGACGAACACGCCGCCCTGCTCCGGCCCCACGCCATCCGCCCGGGCCTGTTCCAGCACGGCATGGAGCCCCCTGCAGAGGGACGAGAACATGCCGTCTTCCGGGCGCGGGTTACGGACCGCGCGCAGTCCCCAGCCGGGCGCCACCGGCTCCAGCAGGCCCGCATGGTGCCCGGTGACCACGAAGCGCCGCCCGCAAAACGCGTACATCCGGGCCAGACGCTCCAGAGCGCAGCACTCCCCGTCGGGGAAGGGCAGCGGCAGCAGGGCCTTGCACCGCCCCATGCGGGACGCCGCACCGGCAGCCAGTATCAAAGCGTAATGGCGCATGGCCTCCTCTCCTCGCTCCCGCCCTTGCGGGGGTGCGTCACCCGAAAATCCCGTCCATCGCACTCGATGCGCCCCAGCACCGGCCCCAGGCGCGGCAACGGGCTGCCGCAGGCACAGGGCCCGTCCAGCAGGCTGGCCATGTCGCCCGTGCGGTAGCGCAACAAGGGCATGGCCCGCCGCTGCAACGTGGTGATGACCAGCTCCCCGGTCTCGCCCGCAGGCAGGACCTCGCCCGTCACAGGATGGACTATCTCCAGCAGCAAGTCCAGGGCCCGCACATGCCGCCCTTCACGGCAGCGGCACTGCACGGCCCCGGCAAAGGCGCTCTCCGTGGAACCGTAATGATCCAGCACGGGGCAGTCCCAGCTCTGTTCCACCTGACGGCGCAGTCCGGGATCCAGCCAGTCGGCGGCGCACAGGGCGGCGCACAGGCCCGGCGGTGTCTGGGGGAAGGCCCGCCACAGGCATCCCATCTGGCGGGGCAGCAGCACGAGCGCCAGACCGGCGGGTGCCGTGGAGGCAAGGGCCTGCCAGGCCGTGCGGACAGCCTCCAAGCGGAGCGCCGCCCCTTCCGGGGCCTGTTCCGGCGCACACAGCAGCAGGTCGGCCAGTTCCATGCGGGCCGTCACGCGCACGCCCTGCGGCGCCAGGCTCCCGGCCAGCAGGTCAGTGATGCCCCGTGGACGGTGGGCGCCCGGCAGCAGCACGGCCACGAGCTGCCCTGCCGTGACCATCTGGGCCATGCCCACGGCAAAGAAATCCCGCGTGCGCGCCAGCTCGGCATCGCTGAAGGCCAGCCGCTTGGGCGCGCCCGTACTGCCGGAGGTGCTCACCGTGACCATGCGCGCCACCTCGTCGCGCGAGACACAGAGCAGGGCCTCGCCGGGGCGCAGGTCGTCGGCCGTGGTGAACGGCAGCTCCGCCAGCTCGGCAAGATCGCGCAGCGGACGAAGGCCCGCCGCGGACCAGCGCCCGGCCCCGGTCAGGCGTTGCCGGTACAGGGGACTGTGCGTCGCCATATGGCAAAGATCGGCATTGAGCAGTTCCAGCTGGCGGGCCCGCACGGCGGCGGCCAGCCCTTCGGGGCGCGTCGCGCCGCATTCCGCCGCCAGCCAGGCGTCCAGGCCCAAGGCGAAAGGCCCGGGACGTTCCAGGGCCTGCCGGACGGCCGGGGGCAGGAGCGGCGGCTCCTGTGCCGTACGCTGCACCGTCGCCGCGGGGCATGGGTCAGATGCCGTCATGACCGGTCTCCCCGCGGGCCAGACGCTGGGGATAGAGCATCCGGCCTTCCGTGGACGTAAGGTTGTGGAGACAGAAGGGGATCATGCGGCCGTCGGGACGCACCACATGGATGCAGCAGCCGCGCACCCGCTCCTCGTCCAGAGAGAGCGCGTCCTGAAAGGCCATGCAGGAAAGGGTGAAACGCTGTTCGGCCCCGGCACGGGCCAGGAAGCGGCCGAAGTCATCGGCCAGCGCCGCCCTGTCCTCGTCCCGGGGCCTGTCGCCACCGCGCCAGTGGCTGGCCACGAACTGCCGGGACTTGCGCGCCCCTTCAGCCGCCGGGATCGGCGCCTTGTCCACGGCAGGCCCGCAGCAGGAACGGGCCGCATCAGGCAGCCAGCGCAGGGAGGGGCTGCCGTCCGCCGCCTTTTCCCGTGCATACAGGGAACTGAAGGAACAGAGCGAATGCTCGCAGCCCGGCGGATGGAAGTGCTCCATGCGCAGCCACTGCGGGACCTGACGGCACAGGGCGGCCATCACATCGCTGAGGGTGAAGCGGAGTCCGTCCTCCAGCCGTCCGGGATAGCGGCCGAAACGGGCCACGGGCTGGATATGCAGGCCGCGTACACCGGGGCCCAGCTCCAGCGCCAGGCGCAGCAGGGCCCCCAGCCGGTCATCATTGACGCCCCGGACCACGGTGGCCACCAGCACCACGCCCAGACCGGCGTCCGTGCACTGTTCCACGGCCCGGCGTTTGACCGCCAGCAGATCCAGCCCCCCCGGCAGGGCCACGGCCCCCCGCAGGGGCAGACAGCCCTCCAGATCGGGGCTGTCCCATTGCAGATAGACGGAATCCAGCCCGGCTTCGCGCAATTTCCGGGCGTAGCCCGCTTCCAGGCCCAGGCGCAGGCCGTTGCTGTTGATCTGCAACAGGCCGAAGCCCCGTTCCCAGGCCATGCGGATGAGGGCGGGCAGATCGTCGCGCACGGTGGGCTCGCCGCCGGAAAGCTGGACATTGCAGCCCGGCGAGGCCCGGCGCAGGCTGTCCAGCTGGAAGGCCACGGTCTCCGGCGAAGGATCGTCGGGCACAGCGCCGCCGGCCGCCGCATAACAGACGGGACAGGCCATGTTGCAGCGCAGGGTCACTTCCACCAGGCCCGTGCAGGTATGCTGGGCATGGGCCGGACACAGGCCGCAGTCATAGGGACAGCCGTGCCGCACCGGCGTACGCGGCTCACGCGGGTACGACGGCGTTTTGGGCCGTGACCAGCCGTTGAAGCGCGGCGGCGTGACGCCCCCTTCCGTCCGTTCATGCCAGACGGCCACGGCAAAGGTGCCGTGCTCCGGGCAGGTACGCTCCAACAGCACGCTCTGCCCCCGCCGCACATACCGGGCATCCAGCCGCCGCAGGCAGACAGGGCACAGGCTCCGGGTCTCGTGCAGTATCTCCATGTCCACCTCAGGCATGGGCCATGAAATCCAGATCGTAGGTCTGGATGAGTTCCAGGATCTTTTCCCAGCATTCGGCCAGCAGGTCGCCGCAGGCCACGGGATCGGGCTCCGCGCTCCCCGCCGTGCGCGCCCCCAGCCCGGCCGCCACCTGGTCGCAGGAATGGCCGCCGTAGGCCGCCGTACGCTCATAGAACCAGCCGGCGTACTCATTGAGCATGGGGGCCAGCATGGGATGGGCCTCCTCGCCTTCCGCGCCCTTGCCCGCCAGCAGGGCCAGCACGCAGGCCCCGCCCGTGAGCAGGCCGCAGGGCCCGCCGGACTGGCCGATGCCGTGACAAAGGCCGTGCAGGGCCCGCACCAGATCCGGCACTTCCCTGCCCTGGGCCTGCAGCAGCTGCTGCACCAGCAGCTGGCTGCAGCAATAGCCCTGCCGCACCAGCGGCAAAAGATCCATCATCAGGGGATGCATCCTTCCTCCTTTTGCGCGATCCAGAGCGCATAACCGGGCCGGGCCGACGCTCCGCCGCAGCCGGGACCGCACAGGCCCCATTCCCGCAGGCTCTGCCTGTCGCCATACCAGACCAGCGCCGCGGCCAGACGGGCCAGGGCCGGGCTGGCATCCTCGAAATGCCGGACGGTGAAGCCCGCCTCTTCGCACAGCGCCGTCCAGCCCGCACGGGAGCGGGCCCCGGCCGCGCAGCCGGCGGGCTGCGGCATAAGGACGCGATCTTCCCCGCGCCGGTACAGGTCACTGCACGCCAGCAGGCCGCCCGGCCGCACGACGCGCCGTGCCTCCCGCAGCAGGGCCGCTGCGTCCGGCACTACGGACAGCACGCATTCGCACAAAATCATGTCCATCACGCTGTCCCGCAGGGGCAGGCCCGCGCAGGCATCGGCCACCAGATACGGCGATTCCCCGGTCGCGGCCGGAGCTTCCGCACGCCACTGGGGACGCAGCACGGTATCCAGGCCCCAGACCCGCCGCCCCTGCTGCCGCAGATGGCGCACACTGCCGCCGGGCCCGCAGCCCACGTCCAGGATGCGTCCCTCCGGCCCGGCATCATGCCAGCGCCGTCCCAGGACCAGCAGCCTGTCCGTGATCTCCGTCCCGCCGGGACGCCAGTGCTCGCCCGCGATGCGCCTGAATTCCGGCCGGGTGTAGAGCTGGCTCACTTGTCTTCCAGCAGGGCTTCCACTTCCAGCATCTTGCCCTCGGCCAGCGACTTGGGCACCATGGTCAGCCCGCATTGCGGACAGCGCGGCAGCATGACGTCAAAGGCGCTGTTGAGATAAAAGACCTGCACCTTGCCCTGTTCCAGCGGGCAGCCGCAGCGGCCGCAGGTCCAGCTGCCGCCGTCAGGTTCATAACTGGGACCGATACTCATATCACGCCTCCCCGCAGCAGCCGTTTTCCTGCACGCCGCCGCTGCCCGGCACGCGCATCCGGTGACACCAGGCATCATGCAGCAGCCAGCGCCCGCCGTCTTCCGTGTATTCCACCCAGAAGGTCACGTTGCGCGGCCGCCACGCGCCCAGGCGATGGCCGCTTTCCGCATCCACGAAATAGGCTTTTTCCGCTTCCACGGCCGCCACGGCCCCGTTCACATCTTCCAGCAGAATATGGCGGCGCTCCAGCTCTTCCAGCAGGCCGGGGATCAGGTCCAGCCGCCCGGCGGCCGGTTCGGCCGTCTCCTGCCCCAGCCAGACACGGGCCAGACGACGGCGCAAGGCCGCGCGGCGGGCACGCCGTTCCGAAAGGCCGGGGCCCTTTTCCGGCTCCAGACCGTGGGCCAGCGGGGCCAGCTGCGGCAGCAGGTCCAGCAGATGCAGCCCGGGCTTGCCGCTGCCCGCCAGACGGTCACGGCACATGATGCAGGAGCTGAGGGCCGCATGCGGCAGCCCCCCGGCCCGATGACCGGCCATGGCATCGGCCAGTTCAGGCTGGGCGCACCAGACCAGGCCGCCGTACCCGCAGCAGGCCGTCCTGTCGCGCCCCTGCGGCGGCTCTTCCGGGACCATGCCGGCCTTGCGTGCCAATGAACGCACGGCGTCCTGCCATGCCGTGTCGTGCCGGGCCGTGCAGGGATCCTGCATGGTCAGCGGCGTGCCCCCGTCCGCACCGCCGGGGACGCCTTCGGGCCACGGCAGGGCATCCAGCACCTCCCAGAGGGAAAGGGCGCGCGCCTCGGGCAGGGCCTCGCGCAGGACGGCGAGGCAGGACGAGCAGGCGGCCATGATCCGCGGCCTGCCCAGTTCCTCCCACTGCCGCCGCAATTCTTGCACCTGTCGGGCAAAAAGCGCTTCACGGCCGCCCCAGCGTGCCGGGATGCCGCAACAGCGCAGCAGCAGGCTCACGGGCCCGCGTTCCAGACCGGGGGCGAACTCGCCCTGCCCGGCCAGAGCCTCGCGCAGCCAGGCATAGAGGGCCTCCACCTGCTCCCCGCGCGAGGCCGCCAGCTGGCAGCCGGGGAAGAACAGCCAGCCGCCCTCCCCTCCCCTGATGCTCAGGGCGCATTCCGGGCCGCTGGCGGCTTCCATGTCCTCCAGCGCGAATTCATGGGCCGAAGGCGGCATGACGCCGCGATCCACCATGTCCTGCCGCGCGCTCAGGCAGAGCTCGGCCATGGAGAAATTCTCGGGGCACAGTTCCTCGCACTGCCCGCACAGGGCGCAGCCGTTGATGAGGTTGTTGGCCAGATGCAGGCCTTTGACGATGGCCGCATTGTTGTACATCTGGCGGGCGTAGACGCGGGGATAGCCCTTGTACTTCTGCAGATAGACGCAGGCCCTGACACAGACCAGACACTGGCATTGCAGGCAGCGGCCGGCCTCCTGCCGGGCCTCGGCCTCGGAATAGCCTTCCGCAGCGGGCAGGACCCGCTCCACCGGCGCGATACCGTCCAGCTCGGTGAACAGACTGCGGTCGTCCGTATCGCGGGCCGCGGTCAGGGACACACCGGCCACCAGGCGTTCCAGTGTCCGGGCAGCGCTCCTGCCCTGCCCCGCCTGCCGCGACGCGGACGCGAAACGGTGGCCCGTGGGCGTGACGCTGGCCCAGCCCGCACAGCAGATATTGTCCCGCCAGTGCAGGATCTGCGCGTCCATGCCGGATTCCGCGGGTGCCAGTTCCGGCAGGGCACCGGCATCCAGCAGGACGCCGTCGTATTCCCCGGCAGCCTGCTGCAGGCGGGCCGCATCCGTCATGACCTGTTCGAAGCGCACGCCCCGGCGGCCCAGGGCCTCCCATTCGGCATCCAGGGCGGCGGCCCCCGCCCCGGCCAGCACGGGCCAGCAGGCCAGCAGCTGCGCTTGGGGGGCGCCCGCATGGAAGACGGTCACGGGATAGCCCTTGCCGGCCAGATCCCAGGCACAGACCAGACCGGCCAGCCCGGCACCCATGACGGCGATGCGCTTCTGTTTGCGCGGCATGGGCAGGGAACGGGTCTGCACGCCCAGATGTTCCGTGCAGAAGATCTCCAGCCCGTGCAGGTTGACGGCGCCCCCCAGATCGCCGCGCAGGCATCCCTGCTCGCAGGGATGGTCGCAGATGCGGGCCAGCAGGCCCGGCAAGGGCAAATAACGCTCCAGCTGTTTGCGGGCGTCGCTCCAGCGGCCTTCGGCGGCATGGCCAAGGAAGGCACGCGCGTCCAGCCCCAGCGGACACAGGGACTGGCAACGGGGCGGGCGCTCCTGCGTGCAGCGGGATTCCACTTCATGCAGCGCGCTCTGGCAGTTCATGGAAATGCTCATGGGGACCTCGGGATGCCGGCGGGCAGGGGCCCCGCATCGTCACGCCCCATGAGGGAGACAGGCGACGGATACGGCACACGGCACGCCTGCGGCGGGCAGGAAAGGAAAAACGGTACAGGGCAAGACGGCATCCCTCCAGCAGGATGCCGTCAGCCTTGTCTGCATCTGGCGGGGGACCGGCGAACCGGCCCCCCGGACAGTCAGTGTTCCATTTACTTCTTGGGCATGGCCGCCAACACCTTTTCGGGGTACGCGGGCAGATGGGTCACGCGCGCGCCGCAGGCGTTGTAGATGGCGTTGATGATGGCCGGATGCGGGCCGCACAGCGGGATCTCGCCCGTGCCGGAGGCGCCGAAGGGGCCGTCAGGACGCGGGGTCTCCACGTAGATGAGCTCGAGGTCGTCCGGGATATCCTTGATGGTGGGGATACCGGCGCCGGCCATGGTGCTGTGCTTCTTGATGTCCTCGTAGTCTTCGGTAAGGGCCAGGCCGATGCCCTGGGCGATACCGCCATAGAGCTGGCCGTCGGTGATCAGACGGTTGACCACCTTACCGATGTCGGCCACCATGGTCATCTTTTCCACCTGCGTCTTGCCGGTGGCCACTTCCACAGCCACTTCGGCCATGAACAGGCCGTACATGTAGCAGCAGAAGGGTTCGCCCTGGCAGTTCTTGCCGCAGTCGCGGGCCGGGGCGGTCCACTTGCCGTCCTGATGCACGGCGCGGCCTTCGGCCTTCATTTCGTCATAGGTGTAGAAGCCGCCGTCAGGCTTGCGCATGGCTTCCACCAGCTGTTCGCAGGCCACGCGGATGGCGTTGCCGGTCATCACCTGGGAGCGGGAACCGCCGGCAGGACCGGAATTGGGGGTCTTGCTGGTGTCGTTCATGACCAGGCGGATCTTTTCCACAGGCAGGCCGATGGGACGCAGGGCCTCATGGGCGGTGCACTGCGCGCCGGAGTCGGCGCCCTGGCCGTGATCTTCCCAGGAGCTGCCGATGGTCACGGAGCCGTCGGGGTTCAGTTCGGCCCAGGCTTCGGAGGAGTCGGGGCCGTCCAGACCGGCGCCGTACACGGCAAGGGCCAGGCCCACGCCGCGCTTGACGGCATCGGTGGATTCGGCCTTGGCCCTGGCTTTGGCGGCCTCATACTTGGGACGCAGGGCCTTGAACATGGTGGGCAGATTCATGACCTCGGGCTTCTGGCCGGTGGGCGTGGTGTCGCCTTCCTTGTAGCAGTTGAGCTCGCGCAGGTCGAAGGGATCCATGCCCAGCTTTTCGGCCAGTTCGTCCATGAGCACTTCGGAGGGGAATTCCGATTCGGGACCGCCGTAACCGCGGAAAGCCGCGCCCCAGGCGTGGTTGGTGGCCACGGTACGGCCGTCGCCACGGATGTTGGGGATGCCGTAGCCCGCGCCGATGAACTGGGCACCGCGCAGGGTCAGCAGATCGCCGAATTCGGAGTACGGCCCGTGGTCACAGGTCCAGTCGGTCTCCATGGCCATGATCTTGCCGGTCTTCTTGTTGGCGGCCATGCGCACCTTGGTCCAGAAGGGCGAACGCTTGCCGGTGTACTGCTGTTGCTGCTGGTAGTTGTAGCGCAGGTGGCAGGGACGGCCGGTGGCCAGCACGGCCACGCCGATGAGGGCTTCCATGGTGGGGCTGAATTTGTAGCCGAAGGTGCCGCCGGTGGTGTTCTGCACCATGACCAGTTCTTCGGGGAATTTCACGCCCAGGCCAGGGGCGATCATCAGGGCATGCAGATGCAGGCCGATGGACTTGGAGTGGATCACCAGCTGGCCCTGCTCGTTCAGGTAGCCGTAACCCACGTCAGGTTCGATGTTCAGGTGCGGCTGACGCTGGGTGTAGAAGCTGTCTTCCACCACCACGTTTTCGGGATCGTCGAAGAAGGGCTTGGTGTCCTCGCCCTTTTCGATGTGGGGTTCATAATAGATGTTGGGCGTGCCGGGATGGATCTCGATGGCGTCGGGAGCCATGGCTTCGGGCGCGCTCATGTATTCGGGCAGCAGTTCCAGGTCGAACTTGACCTTGTCGGCGGCGGCGCGGGCGTGGGCCTCGCTGTCGGCGCAGACGATGGCCAGGGCGTCACCGTACTGGAACACCTTGGTGTCGTTGAGGATGGGACGGTCCCAGCCGTCGCCCTTGTTGTCGGCGAAGGTGATGAGGCCGGTGATGCGGTTCTTGCCCTTGACGTCCTTGTGGGTCAGCACGCGGACCACGCCGGGCATCTTTTCGGCTTCGGAGGTGTCGATGCCCTTGATGAGGGCGTGGGAGACCTTGGCCTGGGCCAGGGCCAGGTGCAGGGTGTCGGGCGGCATGTGCACGGCGGCGTCGGCGCCGTACTCGGCCAGGCCGGTCACCTTGACCAGGGCGCTGGGACGGGGCAGGCGCGAACCGAAGGCGCGGCCGTCGGCGGGCAGCTTGTAGCGCAGTTCTTCGATATCCTTGTCACCGCGCATGACGGCGGCGGCGTCCATGACGGCATCCACCAGGGGCTTGTAGCCGGTGCAGCGGCAGATATTGTGATGTTTCTGGAACCAGTCGCGCACTTCTTCACGGCTGGGGGCGGGGTTGGAGTCCAGCAGGGCCTTGGCGGACACGATGAAGCCGGGCGTACAGAAACCGCACTGGGCCGCACCGTGGAACATCCAGGATTCCTGGAGGGGATGGAGGTTGGCGGGGGTCCCCACGCCTTCCAGGGTGGTGACCTGGGCCTGGTCGGGCACGCGGCGCATCTTGACGATGCAGGCGCGGGAGACCTTGCCGTCGAGGATCACGGAGCAGGCGCCGCACTGGCCCTGCCCGCAACCGACCTTGACGCTGGTGATCTGCAGCTGGTTGCGCAGCACGTCAACGAGAAGGGTGTCGGAATCCACCAGGACCTGACGGGGAATGCCATTGACCACAAGCGTTTTCGTTTCCATATGCGACTCCTAGAAACGGCTTGCAAGTTGAGACGGTCGCTGCCGCGCCGTCTATTTTCCAAACGGACAGACGGGATAGCGGCATTCGCCACAGCCGGAGCAGAAGCCCCCGTGGCCCATGCCGGCGATATCCCCGGCCGTCACCTCCAGTCCGGCCAGAAGGCGCGGGACTACGAGTTCGAAGATGCTGGCCTTGTAATACATGACGCAGCCGGGCAGCCCCAGCACGGGGACGCGGCCGTGTGCCGTGGGCACATAGCCCAGCAGGAACATGGCCCCGGGGTAGACCGGTGCGCCATAGCTCACCACCTGCGCGCCAGCGGCACGGATGGAAGCGGGGGTCTTGTCGTCAGGGTCCACGGACATGCCCCCGGTCACCACCACCATGTCGGCTCCCTGTCGGATGAAGCCGCTGATGGCTGACGAGGTCATCTCCACATCATCACTGGTGAAGACCTGATCCATGACGGTGCATTCAAGGCGGGCGAACTTGTCCCGAAGCACAGGGCCGAAGGCATCCTTGATGCGGCCCGTGTAGACTTCGCTGCCGGTAGTGACGATGCCTACCTTGAACTTTTGCAGGGGCAGGACCTCGACCACGGGACGGGAGGCCAGCTGCTCGAGGGCCACGATCTTGCTTTCCTCGATGAGCAGGGGCACCACGCGGGTGCCTGCCAGGTTTTGTCCCGGCCTGACCTGCTGCATGCTGTGCAGCGTGGCCAGGGTGATCTCTCCCAACGAATTGATGCGGGTCAGCGTGGGGACATCCACCCGCAGGAGGCCCATACAGGACGCCGAATAGTTGATGCGCCCCTCCTTGGGCTCGCTCAGCGTGATGTTGGCCCCGGCCGTGGCGGCCGCGATGCGCCGGGCGGCTTCATTCTCATGCAGCACGCCCTCCTGCGGCTCGTACACATACAGATGCTCTTTGCCCACCTCCAGAAGGGTCGGGATGTCTTCCTCCCTCACGATATGCCCCTTGCGGAACACGGGCCCCTTGTCCCCTCCGGGCACGATCCTGGTGATATCGTGACAGAGGACGCTGCCGACAGCGTCCTTGACGTGAATGGTTTTCATGGCAGCAGCTTTCATTGTCTCTCCTGAACAAACTATGAGATACAGCCAAGAAATACCAGCTTTTCATAAAAAGTGCAAAGAAAAACCACATAAAATAAAGCGGCTTGCCAGACTGCGGCATGGTGCACGCTTTTGGGGGGATTTCCGGCGGCAGGTCACGCTTTATGCTTTTCTGGTGATGAAAATGCGCCTTGCGGGCGTCACCTGTGAAAATGCGGCCCCGCCATGAACGAAAAGGCCGGAGCCTTTGGGGCTCCGGCCTTGCCGCTCGCGGGGGAGATGTCCTGCTAGATGCGCAGGCTGTCGCGGATGTCTTCCAGACGGTTCTTGGTGAACATCAGATAGGAGATGATGAGTTCGCCGGAGTTGAAGGACGAGGTGATGTACATGGGATCATAGGTACAGATGTCGTCCATGAACTGCATGGCGGCGGCCATGTTCTCGGCGTTGTTCTTCTGGGCGATCTCGGGATACAGGTCGTACAGGGCCTTCACGAAGTCGCGGATGACCAGCACCATGCCCTGCACTTCGTAGATGCGGTTGTCCAGGGTGTAGAAGGGGATGTCCTGGGCATCGGCCAGCAGGCCCAGAGCGTAGCCCAGCATGTTCTCGCCCACCACCGTGTTCAGGGCCGCGTACAGGTCGTCAGTGCGGCAATTGTAGGTGCCCTTGCCGGTATCCAGGGACTTTTTGTAGTCCTCCACCTGCTTCAGGGCCTTCTTGTAGGAGCCTTCCGCCGAGGGGAACATGAAGCTGCGCGGGTCCACGGCAAAGCCGTTGAGACGGGCCTGGTACAGGAACTCGCTTTCGCGGTCATTGGAACCCAGCTTGGCGATCTGGGTGGAGTACAGGTCCATGAGCACGCGCGTGGCATGGTAGACGCCGTACTGGCGGTAGGCGCGGTTATCCAGCACGAAGCGGTTGAAGATGATGTCGTTCATGGTCCAGCCGAAGGTGGAGCCCATCTCGCGGCGCAGCTGGTTGGTGATGGAATCCACCAGCAGCTTGCCCTTGTCGTTCTCGCTCAGGTTCGCGGTCTCGCCCACGCTGTAGGCCTGGGGGAATTTCTTGGTATCGATGACTCCGTAGAATGCCTGGCTGCCCCAGACCAGCACCAGCAGGCCCACGAAAAGGCATACCTGGATGCCCAGGGTCTTGGCCACCACACGGGCCTTGTCAAACATATGCATGTCCGTCAGTTTCATGTCGTCCTCGCAGGAGTGAAAATTTCATTCTTTTTATGGCAGGATGTATTCCCATACAAAAAAATGGGCAAAACGGCCTTTCCGTACCGGTATGGCCGGTCCATCGGCCGCCGCACCCTTAACGCTCTAGCAGCACAGGCGTCAGCCAGCCGTCAGGATGCTTTTTTCAGAGATAATCCCGCCCGGGCAGCGGTCAAGATGCCGGGGCCAGCGGCACGGCATCAGGGCCCTGCCGCACGCAAAAGGGGAAGAGCCCCCGCCCCCGGCCGGAACCCTTCCCCTGTCATGGCATCCCGTCACCCGTGATCTAGGGCAGCAGGGTCACTTCGTACATATTGTCCACCAGCAGATACTTGCGGGCGACATCACGCAGCTGTTCCGGCGTCACCTTGGCGGCCTTTTCCAGCAAAAGCTTCTGGAAGTCCTGGGGCTGGCCCAGCAAACGCTCGCCCGCGGCCTCGTCGGCCCGCGCTCCCAGGCTCTGGCGGCCACGATAATAGCTGCCTTCCATGCGGTTCAGGCCCTTGGCCAGCAGCCCGGCAGGCAGCAGCTCGGTCTTGATGTCCTTGATGATGGCGCTGAAGCCCTGCCGGGCCACATCCAGATTGCGGGGCGTGGTCCCGATATAAAAAGCCATGAAACCGGCTTCGGGCAGGCTGCGGTAAAAGGCCGTCACCGTGTAGCCCAGGCCCTGCTCGTCACGCAACTTGTTGAACAGCAGGCCGCTCTGGCCGGAAAGCACGGATTCCAGCAGCATGAGCGCCGGAGCGTCGGGATGGTCCAGCGGCACGGCATGGAAGGCCAGCAGCAGATGGGCCTGCTGGCGGCCGGGCAGGGACAGGGGCAGACGCTTGTCGGCGCCCCAGGCCGGCTGGGGCACTTCCACGGCAGGCGCGGTGGGCACGGGCAGGCTGCGGGCAAAAGCCAGCACCTTTTCCCGGTCAAAGTCCCCGGCCACGGAAAGGATCCACGGCTGGGCATTCTGCTGCTTCCAGAAGGCCTGTACATCCCCGGGGCCGAAACGGTCCTGGTTCTCCGCCGTGCCCAGGCCGTCGAAGCCGTAAGGCTGGCCGCCGGGGAAGAGGAAGCCGTTGATCCTGGAGCCCATGAAGCTCATGGGGTTGTCCTGACGGCGCACCAGGGCCGCCTTCAGCGTATCGGCCTGGCGGCGCACGTCCTTTTCGGCAAAGGTGGGCTTGTGCAGCAGGTCGCCCAGCAGGGCGAAGTAATCGGCATTGAAGCGGGCCGGGCCCGTCAGGGAAACAGTGAAGCTCTGCACGCCCGCCGAGGCACTCAGGGAGGCGGCGCGTTCGGCCACGAAGCGTTCCATGGCGTCCAGGTCACGCGTGCCGCAACCGTCGGTCAGGGTGGCGGCCGTGAGCTGGGCCAGGCCCTGGTCGGCCGGCTTGAGCAGCGCGTTGCCGCCGGGGCGCAGGATCTCCAGCGACACATAGGGGATGGTGCGGTCCGGCTGCAGGATCACGGTACGGCCCTGCCCCAGATCGACGATCTCGCGCTTGCCCGCCTTTTCCACGGCGGTAGCGGCCTTCTGCCGCTCCACCGCAGGCGCGGGCCAGTTGCGCTGCAAGATGGCGTCCAGATCGGGCAGCTGGGCCTTTTCGGGGGCCAGCACGCGCACGCGCACCTGGTCGGGGCGCAGCCAGAGGTCCTGGGCCTGGCGCAGGCGCGCGCCGTCCACAGCGGCCAGCGCATGCCGCACATTGGCTTCGCCCTGCGGCCCGCCCAGCTCGAACTGCACCGTGGCCTTCCACGAGGTAAGGCCGTCCAGGGTCTCGCCGGCGCGGTCCATGCCGTCCTCATAGTTGAAGCGGGCCCGCTCGATGACGTCGGGCGTGATCTTGCCGGCGTCTAGCGCGGCCAGGTCGCGGGTGAACTCCTGCCAGAAGGGCTCCACCTTGTCCGCATCCAGCTGGGCGACCATGTAGAACAGGCCGGCACGGTTGAGGCTCATGTTGCCCACGCTGATGCTGTCCACCAGCTGCTTCTCGTAACGGTACTTGCGGTAGAACTGCGAGGTGCCGTCACCGCCCAGCGCGTAGGCCAGCACGTCCAGGTCGATGGAGCGCTGGTCGCCCAGGGCGGGGGCAGGCAGGGCGATGCCCAGATAGACCTTGTTCCACGGCCCGCGCGTCACCTCGACGCGGGGACCGCCCGCGGCGCCTTCCAGCTGCACGGGTGCGGGCGCGGGCAGGACGGTGTCGTTCTTCAGGTCGCCGAACAGCTCTTCGGCGTAGGCCAGCACGGCCTTGGGATCGATGTCGCCGGCCACCAGCAGCATCATGTTCTGGGGCTGGTACCAGGTGCGGATATAGGCCCGCAGATCGTCCGCGGTCACGGCGCGGATGGTCTTTTCAAAGCCGATGATGGGACGTCCGTAGACCGTATGGGCCAGACCGGCCACCTGCAGGTCCTCGAACAGGCGGCGGGTGGGCGTGTCGTCACCGCCCTTGAGCTCGGAAACGATGACGTCCTTTTCCGCCTCCAGCTCGGCCGGATCCAGCGAGGGATGGAAGGCCATGTCCTTGACCACGTCCATGCCCGTCTTCCAGTGCCTGGCGGGCATGTCGGTGATGTACCAGGTCTTGTCGAAGCTGGTGGCCGCGTTGAGGTAACCGCCCAGGGATTCCACATCCCGGGCCACCTGCCCCTTGGGACGCTTTTCCGTTCCCTTGAAGACCATATGCTCCAGCACATGGCTGATGCCCGCCTGCCCGGCGGTCTCGTTGGCGGAACCCGTGCCCACATAGAGGCGCGTGCAGACCAGCGGGAAGCGGCTGTCCCGGATGATGTAGACCGTCAGGCCGTTCTTGAGACGGACGAGCATGGTGTCGTTACCAAGGGTTGAAGGATTGGCCGGGGCGGCCTGCGGCGCGGCAGCGGCGAGCTGCGGCAGCAGCAGGATCCCCAGCAGAAGGATGGGCAATGCATGGCGAAAAATGCGCAGCATGAGTACTCCTTATGAAGGGTTGCGGATGTCTCCGGCCCCTCCGAAGACATCCGGGGACAGCGTGGACCGGTCCCCCTGCCTGGCGGCAGCCCGGTCCGGCATCCTCCGTTTTCGGACAGTAATGTCAGAAAGCCCGCCTGGCAAGGGCCGGCTGCCCGCTGTGCGCGCAGGCATGAACAGGCGAGTCAGCCGTGTTGAGGGGAGGGCTGCCCCCGCCTGAGGCGCGAGGAGGAGCAGCCTCCCCCGGCCTCCCCTCTCCGGCGCCTTTTCTTCACGGAGTCCCTGTTCCCCCTGTCCGCTTTCCCCTCCCCTGCCCTGCAAAAAGAAAAGTGCTGTCCGCAAGGGGCAGCACTTCTTCTGGATAACACGCGTTTTTGTGGAAAAAGCGGGGGAAGGCCCGCTCCGGGCACCGGCAAAGGGGAAAAGCCCCCATGCCGGAGGATGGCGGCATCTAGCCGCCCAGATAGGCTTCCTTGACCTTGGGATTCTCCAGCAGTTCCTGGCCGGTGCCTTCCAGCACCACGCGGCCCACTTCGAGGATGTAGGCGTAATGGGCCACGGAAAGAGCCGCGAACGCGTTCTGCTCCACCAGCAGCACGGTCATGCCGTCCTCGTTGATGCGGCGGATGATGTTGAAGATCTCCTTGACCAGCAGCGGGGCCAGACCCAGCGACGGCTCGTCGAGCATGATCATGTCCGGGCGGCTCATGAGCGCGCGGCCCACGGCCAGCATCTGCTGCTCGCCGCCGGAGAGCGTGCCGCCCTTCTGCCAGTGGCGTTCCTTCAGGCGGGGGAACAGGGCATAGACGCGCTCGATGTCTTCATTGATGCCGTCCTTGTCGGTGCGCGAATAGGCGCCCAGACGCAGGTTCTCCACCACGGTCAGATGGGGCAGGATGCGGCGGCCTTCCGGCGAAAGCGAGATGCCCCGGCGCACCATCTCCTCGGGTTTGAGGCCGATGAGGGAGACAGGCTGGTCGCCTTCCTTGCGGGTCAGCAAGATCTCGCCGCTGATGTTCTTGTTCAGGCCGGCGATGGAGCGGATGATGCTGCTCTTGCCCGCGCCGTTGGCGCCCACCAGCGTGACGATGCTGCCGCGCCTGATGTCCAGGCTGACACCCTGCACGGCCTCGATGCCGCCGTAACGAACGTAAAGATCCCTGATTTTCAGCATATTACACCACGTCCTCGCCCAGATAGGCCCGGATGACCTCGGGATTGCTGCGAATGGCGTCCGGGTCGCCGTGTGCGATAAGCGCACCGTATTCCATCACCCAGATGTACCGGCACACCCCCATGACCACCTTCATGTCGTGCTCGATGAGCAGGATGGTCAGGTCGAAGTGGTCCCGGATGGCCTGGATGAAATGCATGAGCTCGATACTTTCCTGCGGGTTCATGCCGGCGGCGGGTTCGTCCAGCAGGAGCAGACGCGGCTCCGTGGCCAGGGCACGGGCTATCTCCAGACGGCGCTGTGCCCCGTAGGGCAGGCTGCCCGCCTTCTCGTCCATGTATTCGGCCAGGTGCAGATGCTCCACCAGGTCACGGGCCTTGTCCCGGATGGCCTGCTCTTCCCTGTAATATACGGGCAGGCCCAGCGGGGCCATCCACCAGGGGCAGCGGCGGCGCACATGGCAGCCCACCATCACGTTCTCCAGCACGCTCATGTGCGGCGAAAGGCGGATGTTCTGGAAGGTGCGGGCCATGCCCATGCGGCAGATCTCGAACGGCTTGCGGCCGCGGATGCTCCTGCCCGCAAAGCGCACGTCGCCTTCCTGCGGCGTGTAGAAGCCGCTCAGCACGTTGAACACGGTGGTCTTGCCCGCACCGTTGGGGCCGATGACGCCCACGATGCTGCCTTCGTCCACCTTCAGGGAAAGGTCGCTGACGGCCGTCACGCCGCCAAAGCGCATGGTCACGTTTTCGGCCGTCAGGATGGGCCGGACTTTGCTTTCACTCATGCCTTGCGCCTCCCCAGCGAAAAGAGGGTTTTCCAGGTAAGCTCACGGGTGCCCATGATGCCCTCGCGCCGGAACAGGATGATGCCCAGCAGGATGAGCGAGAAGACCACCATGCGCATGCCGGGGATGCCCGGGATCTCGAACAGGCCGAAGTCCATGGGCTCCTCGATGGCGCGCAGCCATTCCAGCAGGATGGTGACGATGGTGGCGCCCAGCAGGCTGCCGGTCAGCGAGCCCAGACCGCCGGCCACCACGAACATCAGCACGTTGAAGGTCAGCAGGAAGTTGAACATCTTGGGGTCGATGGTGGACAGATGGCTGCCCAGCAGCGCGCCGCCCACGCCCGCGAAGAAGGCGCCCACGCAGAAGGAGAGCACTTTGTAGCGGAACACGTTGATGCCCATGACGCCCGCGGCGATCTCGTTATCGCGTATGCAGCGCAGCACATTGCCGAAATTGCTGAATATGAGCCGTGCCAGGACGATCAGGGTGATGACCGTCCAGATGTAGCAGGTCAGCAGGGTCGCCTCACCGGGGATGCCCTTGATGCCCAGGGAACCGTTGGTGATGGACGTGGCGTTGACGATGACCACGCGGATGATCTCGGCAAAGCCCAGGGTGGCGATGCCCAGGTAGTCGTCCCCCAGCCGCAGCACGGGCACGGCGATGATGAAGGCGAAGATCATGGCCACCAGGCCGCCGGCGATGACCGCCACCCAGAAGGGCGTGTGCAGCACCGAAAAGGGCCAGATGATGGGGTCCAGGATCCACATGATCTCTTTCTGTTCCGGCAGCAGGGTGCACAGGGCGCCCACATAGGCGCCGATGGCCATGAAACCGGCATGGCCCAGCGAGAAGAGGCCGGTGAAGCCGTAGATCAGGTTGAGCGACAGGGCCAGGATGGCGTTGATGAAGATCAGCTTGAGGATGTAGATCTGGTAGTCGCCCATATAGGCCTCGGCCTGGGTCAGGGCCAGACCGAAGATGACGATAAGCGCGATATTGAGCAGGGTCGTTCGATCGAAGCGCATTAGATCTTCTCCTCCATGCGCTCGCCCAGCAGGCCCGTGGGCTTGAACACAAGCACCAGCACCAGCAGGATGAAGGCGAATGCATCACGGAAGCCCGAAAGCTCCGGCATGAAGGCCACGGTCATGATTTCCACGAAACCCAGGGCCACGCCGCCGATAACGGCGCCGGGGATGGAGCCGATGCCGCCGAACACGGCCGCGATGAAGGCCTTGAGGCCGGGCATGATGCCCATGTAGGGATGCACCTGCGGATAGCGCAGGGCCCACATGATGCCCGATGCGGCGGCCAGGGCGGAACCGATGAAGAAGGTGAAGGCGATGATGTTGTCCACCCGCACCCCCAAAAGACGCGTGGTCTCGATATCCTTGGAGATGGCGCGCATGGCCAGACCGGGCTTGGTATGGTGCACGATGTAGAGCAAAAGCGCCACCAGCACGATGGTCATGACCGGCACGAAGGCCGTGAGCTTGAGGATGCGCACGTCACCGAACTGCCAGACAGAGAGCAGCCAGTCGGGCTGCAGCACGGGCCGGGGCTGGCCCGTGAAGACCACCACGGCCAGGCTCTCGATGAAGAAGGAGACGGCGATGGCGCTGATGAGCGCCGAGATCCTGGGCGCGTCACGCAAGGGCCGGTAGGCCACGCGTTCCACCACCACCCCCAGCAGGCTGGCGCCGAGGATGGCGATGATGGCGGCCACGCCCCAGGGCCAGCCAAAGGCGAAAGTGCCGAAAAAAACGAAGTAAGCCCCGACCATCAGGATGTCGCCGTGGGCAAAGTTGATCAGGCGCAGAATGCCGTAGACCATGGTGTAGCCAATGGCGATCAGCGCGTAGAGCGAGCCTAGCGTCAAGGCGTTGAAACAGTGCTGCAAAAACATGTCAAGGGTCATGGGGCCACCTGGAAATAAGCTTTATCCCGCCCGGAGGGGCGCGAAGACGGAACGGCGGGGCCCGCCGGGGCCCCGCCGCGAACAGACGGATCCCTTACTTGGGAGTGACTTCGGTCAGGTAAACGCGCTTGCCGTCCTTGTACTCGATGATGCCCACGGGCATTTCGGCATCGTGGCTGGCATTGATGGTCAGGGTGCCCAGCGGGGTCACCAGGTCCTTGGTCTGGGCCAGGGCCTTGGTGATGGCAGCGGGATCAGCGGAGTTGCCGCGCTTGATGGCGTCAACGATCAGGAACAGGCAGTTGTAGCCCAGGGCGCCGTTCACGTTGGTTTCCTTTTCGGGATAGGCCTTGTTCCAGGCTTCGGTGAACTTCTTGGCTTCGGCGCTCATGTTGGGCATCTTGGCATCATAGGGGAAGGTGGTGTGCAGGAAGCCTTCCGCAGCCTTGCCGGCCAGCTTCACGGTGTCGGGGTTGTCCATGGCGTCAGCGCCCATCAGGCGGAAGGTGGCGCCCAGCTCGCGGGCCTGCTTCATGATGATGGCGCCTTCGGCGAAGTAGGCGGGCATGAAGACGATCTCGGGCTTTTTGGCGATCAGCTCGGTGAGCTGGGCGGTGAAGTCCTGGTCACCGGAGCTGTACTTGAGGTTGGCCACCACTTCGCCACCCAGCTTCTTGAAGGAGCGGGTGAAGAAGCTGGACAGGCCCACGGCGTAGTCGTTGGTCATGTCCATGAGCACGGCGGCCTTGCGCAGGCCCAGGTTCTCATAGGCATAGGTGGCGGCGGCGGCGCCCTGGTAGGGGTCGATGAAGCAGGCACGGAAGTAGTACTTCTTGCCCTGGGTCACCAGGGGGCTGGTGCAGGAAGTGCCCACGCCGGGCACCTTGGCCTTTTCGGCCACTTCGGCACCGGCCATGGCCAGGGAGGAACCGTAGGTGCCGATCAGGGCCACGACCTTGTCGCGTTCCACCAGGCGTTTGACGGCGTTGGCGGCTTCCACCTTGTCGGACTTGTTGTCCACCACAACCAGCTCAATGGGGCGGCCCAGCACTTCAGGCATCTCCTTCAGGGCCAGCTGCACACCTTCCAGCTCAAGCTGGCCGCCAAAGGCGTTCTGGCCGGTCAGAGGCAGGTACACGCCGATCTTGATGGGTTCGGCAGCCAGGGACTGGCCGGCCAGCCCCAGGGTCAGAGCCATCAGCGCCAAGCCAACGATTTTGCCCAGTTTCATAAATCATCTCCCAGGTCTTGGAGGGTGAAAGAGCGCGCCCCGGCGATCCTTTTCCAGGGCTATTCCTGTTGAGATACACCAAATCCGCCCATTGCGCAAATTGCCGGGTGAATTTGGCCGCAAACCCCGATCCGAAACATGCCTGCGCATGCTCCCATGCAAAATGGTTCATCCGCAGTTGAAAAAAATTTATCCTCTTTCACGTCAGGCGCCAAGGCTTTTTTTGCTCCTTCGCATTTTGTGTTTTCATCAATATAACATATTAAAATAACAATATATTTTTAAAAATTCCGGCCCAGCACCCCTTTTGGCGGGAACTGCCGCCCGGCCGGGGGGCCGCCGCGTGGGGCACGCCTGTCCGTATTGACGAAAGCCCGTGAAGAAAGGAATATCCTCTTTTCGACATATATCTGTCCGCATCCCCCGCCCCTTCCGGGCCGGAATCTCCAAGGAGACAATGTGACGCTTTCCGACAGCAAAAACCGTCAGCGTTCCCGCAGCATCGCCCGCGTCCTCAACGATGACGCCAGCCTCATCAACATCAAGACCTTCGCCATCGCGGCCCGCTACATGAGCTTCAAGGCCGCGGCCCGGCACCTGGGCCTGACCTCCGGCGCTGTCAGCCACCGCATCGCCCGTCTGGAAAAGGAACTGGGCTTTCCCCTGTTCAACCGCCTGACCCGTGCCGTTTCCCTGACGCCGGAAGGCGAACGCCTGCGCGACGTCTACCTCAACGCCTTCCAGAAGATCTACGAAGAGATCACCCAGCTGCTGCAGGACGACTTCAGCTCCCTGACCATCTATGCCGCCCCCAGTCTGGCCCTGGCCTGGCTCATCCCCCAGCTCAACGATTTCCAGCAGCGCTATCCTTCCATGCAGCTGCATGTGCGCACCGGCAACGCCCCCATCGATTTCCACGGGGATTCCACGGTGGATGTGGCCCTTTACTATGCCGAAAGCCACGTCAGCGGCCTGACCTCGCGCAAGTTCATGGACGAGGCCACCCTGCCCGTCTGCTCGCCCCGATACGCGCGGCAGCATGACCTGACCGGCCATCCCGAGAACCTGCCCGCCTGCACCCTGCTCCATGACTCCGCGGCCTGGCACTATGCCGCCACCACGGCCGAATGGCAGGAATGGGCCGACAGGAACCATGTGGACATCTCCAACTGCCTGAACTTCATCACCTTCGACCATACCTACGGCGCTTCCGTGGCCGCCAGCCACGGTCTGGGCGTGGCCCTGGGCCGCTGCACCCTCATCGCTCCCCTGCTGGAGGAACAAAAGCTGGTCACGCCCTTCCCCGACCTGCCGCCCACGACCGCCTACCGCTCCTACTACGCCGCCTGGCCCCGCCATACCAGCCCTTCCCCCAAGCTGCAGGGTTTCCTGGACTGGCTGGAAGAAAAGGGACAGCAGAGCAACGCCGCCCTAGAGCGTCTGATGCGCGTCTAGCAGGCAGAGAAATCTGAGCGAGGGGGAAAGGAGACCTTTTTGGAAAAAGGTCCTCCTTTTCCCCCCTCGCGCTCCCCTCTTTCCTCCCAAAAACTTTTATCAGGCCACAAAAAAGGACGCCGAGGCGTCCTTTTTTGTGGCCACTTTTTCATGGCCACGGGATGGCTGCTGCCATCCGCTTCCCGCGTTTTTCAAAAAACACTTCTGGATCACGCGTCCCAAAGTCCGGTCGCTGTGCCTCCCGTATGGCGGTTTTTGGGAGAGGAAAAAGCTTTTTGCCGCAAGCAAAGGGGGCCTCCCCCGACCGGATTTTCCTACTTCTGCCAGCGGGCCGTGTAGCGGGCCAGCAGGCGCAGCGAGGGCCGGGAGAAGCGGTCGAAGTCGGCGGTGAGCTCCAGACCGGGGACCAGGGCGCGCACCACGGGCATGTCCAGATCCTTGCGGGAGATGTCCACATACAGGGGCGTACGGCCCTGGGCGCACAGCGTCCTTTCCAGCAGCGTGCAGGAGGCTTCGGCCGACGGCAGGCTGTAATCGGGCAGGTCTTCCAGCCAGCGCACCGGCAGACCGCCCAGAGCAGGCCCCGTCGGTTCGCCATAGGGATAGGGCCAGGGCACTTCGGTCAGGGCCGCCAGCGCGGCCCGGCTGCCGCACAGGTTGGCGCCCGTGGCCTGCGCCACCTCACCACGGCGGCTCATGACGAAACAGCGGTAGGCCGGCACGCCCAGCTCCGTGGTGATGTCCTGGAACTGGATCTGGATGCCGCGGGCCGCGTAATCGTCCAGCAGGGCCTGCAATCGCTCGTCGCGGCTCTTGAGCACGAAGCAGCCCTCGCGCCTGAAGGGCGTGGTGGCCTCGGCGTCACGCTCCACGATCTCCGTGAGCGCCGCCAGCCGGGCTTCGGCCTCGGTGTTGCCGGAAGCCAGGCCCGTGGAGCCACCGGCCAGGAACAGGGACTGCTCGTCCAGATTGCAGAAGAGGAAGACCGCCTGCGCGGGCACCAGCACGGCCTTGCCGGCAGGATCGCGGGCCTCCAGCCAGTACAGGGGCACATAGTCCTCGAACGGTGTTTCCAGCGGCAGGGCCGACAGGGGCAGGAAGTCCTTGCCCTGCGAGCGCAGTTTGGCGCAGGAGGCATGGATCAGCGGCATGGGCCGGCGGCGGTTCGTCACCTCGAAGGAGCGCTCGCCGGTACGGGCCACGCTCACATAGCTGCTGGCGCGCTCCACGATCTCCATGGCATAGGAGGCCCGGGCCGCCGCCAGGGAAAGGCCGCGCCCGTAGGCCGTGGCCTCGCCACGCAGGCTGTGGCGCATGCGGCCGCAATCCACGGCCAGATCCACCTTCCAGGAGCGCAGCAGCGCGATGGGAGACAGCGAGGCCTGATGCCGCATCTCCTGACCGGCCAGGACATCGTTCTCCAGCAGGGCATTGACGGCCTGCTCGTAGGTCTCCTGTGCCGGACGGCGCTCACGGCGCGGCAGGTCTTCCGCCTGCATGCGGGCATGTTCCCGTGCCAGCAGCCCGGCCCGGGCCCGCAGCCCTTCGCGGCAGACCTCCAGTTCCTCTTCGCTGTAGGGCAGCTCCAGCTCCAGCTCTTCCCAGTGCGGCAGCATGTGGTGCCGGGCGATATTGTCGGCAAAACGGGCGCTCCAGGCCTGCATGAGGCCGAAATCCTTCCGGCTGGCGGCGCGCAGATAGATCAAGGAGGACGACAGCGTCAGGCGCTGCAGGGCATCCTCGGGAAAGCCGTCGCAGCAACGGGCCAGCGCGGGCACCAGCAGCGAACATTCCAGCAGCAGGCCGGCAAGCCCCATGCGCCGGAAGCTGTCCGTCTCGCGGTCGTAGAGCTCATCGGCCAGGTTCCTGATCTCTTCCGGCGGACGGCCGCTCAGCTGGCGCAGGCAGTGCTGGCGCAAAAAATCGTCAAAGGGCGTGGCCTCCAGGCGGGCCAGCGCCTGGGGCAGGGTCAGGGATGCGGGCGGCCGGCAGGAAAAATAGCCGGTCGTGGCCTGGGTCGTCTCGTGGGTATAGGCATAGGCGATGCCTTCGGGGATCACGGGCATGGCGTGGGAAACCTCATGGCAAAAAGATGGCGACAATATCCCGGGGCGTGCGGCCCAACGCCGGAGGCGCATGCCGGTCCTGCCATCCGCTGCCTCCGGCGGCGGGATGGCAGGGCGCCGGTGCGGCTGCAGGAAGGCAGGGGCACGGACGGCAGCGAAAGGCGCGGCGCGGACGGGACCGCGAAGAAAGGGCACAGGCTCCCGTCCCCCGGGACAGGACGGGCGCACGATAACAGAAAAGGGGTGGGCCAACAATGGCCCACCCCTTGGGGTTCCGTGATCCGGGGTACGGATTAACGCTTCGAGTACTGGTAACGGGCGCGGGCAGCGCGCAGACCGTACTTTTTGCGTTCCTTCTTGCGCGCATCGCGGGTCAGGAAGCCGGCCTTCTTCAGGATGGGACGAAGGGCGGGATCCACCAGCAGCAGGGCGCGGGAAATACCGTGACGCACGGCTTCGGCCTGACCGGCCACGCCGCCGCCGGCCACGTTGACGCGCACGTCCAGCTTTTCAGCCAGCTTGGACAGCACGAGGGGCTGACGGATGATCATCTGCAGGGTCTTGCGGGGGAAGTAATCCTCAAAGGCACGACCGTTCACCGTGATGTTGCCGGAGCCAGCGTAGACGCGGGTGCGGGCAGTGGCGGTCTTGCGGCGGCCGGTGCCGTATTCGAATTTGTCGCTCATGACGTGCGCTCCTTAGTAAGGCAGGGTCAGCGGCTGCGGGTTCTGAGCCGTGTGCGGGTGTTCGGGACCCGCGTAAATCTTGAGCTTCTTCAGCATGGCGCGGCCCAGACGGTTCTTGGGCAGCATGCCACGCACAGCGGCCATGAGCACGCGCTCGGGCTTGGAAGCCAGCATATCGCCCAGGGAGGTGGTCTTCAGACCGCCCACCCAGCCGGAGTGGCGATAGTAGTTCTTGTGGGCCATCTTGGTGCCGGTCACCTTGATCTTTTCGCAGTTGACCACGACGATAAAGTCGCCGTTGTCCATGTGACGGGCGAATTCGGGCTTATGCTTGCCGCGCAGGCGGTGGGCGATCTGGCTGGCCAGACGACCCAGCACCTGATCCTGGGCGTCAACCACAAACCATTCGTGGTTGATGTCTTTCGGGGTGGGGCTGAACGTCTTCATCGGGATGAACTCCTCATCTACTTATCTCAGTAGCCATCAAGCGGCGGAAAATCCGTCTGCGACGTGCCGCCTAACGGGTGACGACAGTATCGCTCACAAAGAAAGCGCTCTTTATCGCAAAGTGCGCAACTTGTCAAGCATTCACGACGGAATGCCAAATTTGTGCCGTATTCCAGACGGCTGCGGCTTTGTGTATACCAGAATGCTCCGGCTGTCATCCTTTTTTTGCCAAAAACTTGAACCATGCCCCAAACAGTCTGAAAAAACTTGTCTTTTTATGGCTGTTCTGCCGGAGCCGTCCCGCCGCCCAACAGGCTCCCGGAAGGGGACGGGCCCCGCCCTTTCCGCCACGCGGGGACGGGCGCGGACAAACGCGTGTTTGGACGGATCGGTTGATGCTCTCCCCGCCGTGCGGGGACGGACGCGGGGACAAGGGGATGCCTCCCTTCCCTGCCGCTTTTCACCACCCGCACGGGAAAAGGAAAGGAAGCGCATGGGGAAGGGGCCCCGGCGCACGCGGGAGCGGTCCCCTTCCCCCACGGCAGTCATGCGTTGCGGACCGGCAGGGCCTAATGCGCCGCGCCCCAGTCGTGCCCGGTGCCCCAGTCCACCAGCAACGGCACGGAAAGCTCCCGGCCGCCGGGGCGGACGTCCTGCATGAGGCGGGCCACCAGGGTCCCGGCTTCTTCGGCGGCATCGGCGGGCACTTCCAGCAAAAGTTCGTCGTGCACCTGCAGCAGCAGGCGGGCATCCAGCTCCCGCAGGCGCCCGTCACGGGCCACGGCCAGCATGGCCAGCTTGATGATGTCCGCCGCCGAGCCCTGGATCACGGTATTGATGGCCTGGCGGCGGGCCAGGGCCGCGGCCTGGCCGCTGGCGGCATTGATGTCCGGCAGCAGGCGGCGGCGGCCGCCCAGAGTGGTCACGAAACCGTGCTTGCGGGCCGAGGCCTCCACGCCTTCGTAAAATGCTTTCAGGCCCTGCAGGCGCTCGAAATAACGGGCGATGAAGTCCCTGGCCTGCGCGGTGCCGATCTTGAGTTCCTGGGCCAGCTTCTGGGCGCCCATGCCGTAGATGAGACCGAAGTTGATGGTCTTGGCATTGCGGCGCTGGTCCGGGCTCACCTGGTCGGGAGGCAGGTCATAGACCAGGGCCGCCGTGCGGGCGTGGATGTCCTCGCCGTTGCGGAAGGCTTCCAGCAGGGCCGGATCCTGCGAGACATGGGCCAGCACGCGCAGCTCCACCTGCGAATAGTCGGCCGAGACCAGCAGGCGGCCCGGCCCGGCGATGAAGCAGGAACGCATGCGCTTGCCCAGCGGCCCGCGCACGGGGATGTTCTGCAGGTTGGGGTTGCTGGAAGAGAGCCTTCCCGTGGCCGTGGCCTTCTGGTTGAAGGTGGTATGGATGCGGCCCTGCGGATCCACCAGGCGCGGCAGGGGATCGAGATAGGTGGAGCGCATCTTCTCCAGCTTGCGGTACTGGAGGATGCTGTCCACCACCGGATGCTGCCCGGCCAGCTTCTCCAGCGTCTGCTGGCTGGTGGAGGCCTGGCCGCCCTTGGTCTTGCGCGGGGCGGGCAGTCCCAGCCCGTTGAACAGCACGTCGCCCAGCTGCTGGGCCGAGCGGATGTTGAACTGCGTGCCCGCCAGCTCGTAGACATGGGCCGTCAGCTGGTCCAGCCGGCCCTGCACGTCGTCGAGGAAGGCCCGGAAGGCCGCAGCGTCGATGGCCACCCCGGTCTGTTCCATGCCGGCCAGCACGGGCAGCAGGGGCATCTCCAGCCGCCGGAACAGCTCCAGCAGGCCGTCCTTTTCCAGGCGCTGCCCGAACAGCCGCGCCATGGCCAGCCCCAGGCGTGCGGGTCCGGGGGCCGTCTCGCCCCTGCCCTCCAGCTCATGGCGCAGCACGGCGCCCCAGCGGGCCGAAAGACGGGGCCAGCCGTAATCGTTCTCTTCGGGGTTCAGCAGATAGGCGGCCACGCCCAGGTCCATGCAGTCCGCGGCGCGTCCGGCCAAAAATTGCCAGCAGGACGCGGACGTCAGCATGCCCTTGAGATCGGCCGTCACCAGGGTGCGGGCCGGGGCCAGCCAGCGGGCCAGCTCCGCCTCGGATCCTGTCCACTGCCATTGGCCCAGGGAGCTGCCGTCAGCGTCCTCCACGGCAAGATGGGGGGCCTCACGGTCGCCGTGGGCCCAGATCAGGGCCACACGGGCATCCCGGCAGTCCGGCAGGGCCGACACGTCATCCAGTGCGGGCACGGATTCCTGCGGCAGGGCATCCAGAAGGCTCATCTGGCTGGTGGCACGGCCGCTGCGGGCAGGCCGGGCCTGCGGCAGGGACGCCTGTTCCGCGGCCGCCTTCTTCCCGGCGGCGGGCCGTGCGTCCTCACGGATGCTGCCCGCGTCCAGGAACTCCTCGGGCAGGTCGGCCTCGGCGGCCTGCAGACGGTCCAGGGCGGCCAGCTCGCGCCGCAGGGCGAAGAGCTCGAACTCTTCCGTGAGCAGGGCGCAGGTGGCGGCATCCAGCGGACGCACGCGCAGGTCGTCCAGCGTGACGCCGGGGCAGGCCTCGCGGCTCAGGGTGGTGAGCTCGCGCCAGATGAACATGTTCTCCAGATGTTCCTGCAACTTGGCCTGCACTTTGGGCGGCAGCAGGACGAAATGGTCGCGGATGTCCTCAAGGCTGGGGCAGATGGCGAAGATCTGGCGCGCGGTCTTGGGGCCGATGCCCGGCACGCCGGGGATGTTGTCGCTGGTATCGCCGATGAGGGCCTGCACATCGGGCCACTGGGCGGGCGTCACGCCGTTCTCCGCCGTGAAGTCGGCCTCGCTCACCAGCTTCTCTTCCCTGGAGGCCGGGTCCCACATGTAGACGTTGGGGCCCAGGCACTGTTTCAGGTCCTTGTCGCCGCTGACGATGATGACGGGATGTTCCGCCGCGAAGCGCGCCGCCAGCGAGGCGATGCAGTCGTCGGCCTCGCAGCCCTGCGAGACTTCCAGCCGGATGCCCAGGGCCCGCACCATGCGCTGGATGGGTTCCAGCTGGAGCACCAGGTCTTCGGGCGTGGCATCGCGGTTGGCCTTGTAGAGGGGGAATATCTCGTGCCGGAAGTTGGGGCCCTTGCCGTCCTGCACGAAGGCGAAATAGCGGGGGCGCTCCTCGCGCAGGATGCGCAGCAGCACGCGGCTGACCACCACCAGGGAATTGGTGGGGAAGCCGTCGGAACGCTGCATGTTCCTGTTGGCAAAAAAGCCGCGATAGATGAAGGCCGAGCCATCCATGAGAAAGACGGGCTCTGCGGCAAGCCCGAGGCGTTGTTTCAGCGACATGGCAATCCGGGGTTGAGGGTCAGCAAAAAGGGGAAAAAGCCTGCGGGGGAGCGGCCTCCCTCCTTGCGAAGCTTTTGTCCTGCGCGTATACTATAGAGATGGAAACAAGTCCGCAAGTAAACCTGGACAGGGCCGGCGAGCGCCTGCAGGTCACCGTCTCCGGCAGCTGGGCCATCAATACGCCCTGGCCGCCGCAATGCGCCGACGCCCTGCAGCAGCTGCGGGCCCCGGGCATCCGGCAGCTGCACCTCGCGGCGGCGGCCCTCGGCGCCTGGGACAGCAGCCTGCTGGTCTTCCTCGTCCAGCTGCACAAGGCCGCCCGCGCCGCACGGATCGAGATCAGCCAGGATCTGCCCGCAGGGCTGGCACGGCTGCTGCATCTGGCCTTCGCCATCCCGGCCCAGGCAGGGGCCGCCCGCAGCGACCGCCGGCAGGGGCTTTTCGCCCGGGTGGGCGAAGCGGTCATGGGCCTGCCGCCCCGCTGCGCGGATTTTCTGGAATTCCTCGGCGACGTGACCCTTTCCATCTGGCGCCTCATCCTGGGGCGCGCCGGCATGCGCATGCGGGACTTCGTGGAAGCCATGTACGAATGCGGCGTGCGCGCCCTGCCCATCATCTCCATCACCAGCCTGCTGTTCGGCCTGATCCTGGCCTTTGTGGGCGCGGTGCAGCTGACGCAGTTCGGCGCCCAGATCTATGTGGCCGGGCTGGTGGGCATCGGCATGCTGCGCGTCATGGGCGCGGTCATGGTGGGCGTGGTCATGTCCGGCCGCGTGGGGGCCGCCTATGCGGCCATGATCGGCACCATGCAGGTCAACGAGGAAGTGGACGCCCTGACCACCCTGGGCATCTCGCCCATAGACTTTCTGGTGCTGCCGCGCATGCTGGCCCTGATGCTCATGGTGCCCCTGCTCACGGTCTATGCCGACCTCATGGGCATTCTGGGCGGCTATGTGGTGGGCGTCACCATGCTGGGGCTGAGCTCCGCCGAATACCTCAACGCCACCATGCAGATGGTCTCCTTCGTCCACGGGCTCATCGGCATCACCTACGGCACGGTGTTCGGCGTCATCATCGCCCTGGCGGGCTGCTATCAGGGCATCCGCTGCGGCCGCAGCGCCCAGGCCGTGGGCCTGGCCACCACCACGGCCGTGGTCCAGTCCATCGTGGGCATCATCATCGCCACGGCCATCATCACCATCATCTGCAATGTACTGGGCATCTGACATGAGCACTCCCCGCCTGCGCGTCCGCGACCTGACCCTGGGCTACGGTTCCTTCGTGCTCATGCGTGACGTCAATTTCGATGTGGCCGCCGATGACATCTTCCTCATCATGGGCGGTTCCGGCTGCGGCAAGAGCTCGCTCCTGCGCACGCTCATGGGCCTCAAGGAGCCCCAGAGCGGCCAGGTGCTCTACGGCGATACGGACATCTGGGCCTGTACCGAAAAGGAGCGCCGCCGCATCCTGCGCCGCACGGGCGTGCTCTTCCAGGGCGGCGCCCTGTGGAGCTCCATGACCCTGGCCGAGAACGTGGGCCTGCCGCTGCAGCAGTACACCGACCTTGATGACGACGAGATCCGCGAGCAGGCCTCGCTCAAGCTGGCCCTGGCCGGTCTGGCCGGTTTCGAGGACTACTACCCTTCGGAGATCAGCGGCGGCATGCGCAAGCGGGCCGGCCTGGCCCGGGCCCTGGCCCTCGATCCCGAGATCCTCTTTCTGGACGAGCCCTCCGCCGGTCTGGACCCGGTGAGCGCCCGCATGCTGGACGACCTGATCCTGGAGCTGCGCGACGCCCTGGGCACGACCTTCGTCATCGTCTCCCACGAGCTGGCCAGCATCTTCGCCATCGCCAGCAACGGCATCTATCTCGACGTGCGGACCCGGCGCGTCACGGCCCGGGGCAACCCCTCCGAACTGGTGCGCGACCCGCACACCGAACTGCAGGCCCTGCGCTTTTTGACGCGCGGCGAGGCGGGCGGCCCCCAACAACAGGACTGAACCCACAGGATACGGCATGGCAAAACAATCATTCAAAACCGCTGTAGGGGCTTTCGTCATCGGCGGACTGACGCTTCTGGTGGCGGGCATCATCCTGCTGGGCGGCGGGCGCATGTTCAGCGACGACATCGAATACGTCCTGTATTTCGACGGCTCGGTGAGCGGCCTCAGCATCGGGGCGCCCGTGGTCTTCCGGGGCGTGCCCATGGGCCAGGTCACGCGCATCAGCCTGGAGGCCAACCCGCGTGATGCCAGCGTCACCATCCCGGTCTACATCCGGCTGGACGAGAACAGCATCGTCCGGGCGGGTGTCGCCGGCGAGCTCACGGACAACTTCCGGCAGGAGATCCTGCGCCGTCTGATCCAGCGCGGCCTGCGCGCCCGCCTGCAGCTCCAGAGCCTCATCACCGGCCAGTATCGTGTGGAACTGGACTTTTTGCCCAACACGCCCGCCAACTTCCGCTCCCCCATGCCGGACAGGGAGATCCCCACTCTGCCCTCGCCCATCGATACCCTGCAGCGTACCGTGGCCAGCCTGCCGCTGGAAGAGATGGCACGCACCACCGCGGGCATCCTGGAAAAGGTCAACGCCGCCCTGGCCGGCGATGCGCTGGAGCGCGGCCTCAAGGCCTTTGCCACGTCCTTCGAGGAGGCGCAGACCCTGCTGGCCGGCATGCAGCAGTCCCAGAAGACCCTGTCCCAGGCCCTGGAAAAGTTGAACGTCGCGGCCACCTCGGCCCAGCACGACCTGCCCCAGGCCCTGCAAAGCACCCGTGAGGCCATGAACAACGTCTCCTCCGTTTCCCTGGCCACCAAGGCCGTGGTGGAGCGCAATGCCCCCCTCACCCAGGAGCTGCGCCGCCTGATCCAGGAAAGCACCGCTGCCGTGCGCTCCCTGCGGGCGTTCATGGACGTGCTGGAACGCAACCCCGAAGCCCTGCTCCGCGGCAAACAAGGAAGTCGCCGATGAACACCCTCCGCCATGCGACCGTTTTCCTGGCCCTGCTGGCTGTCCTGCTGACCGCCTGCGGCCGCAGCGCCCCCACGCATTTCTATCTGCTGGACAGCGGCCAGCCCCCCCTGACCGCCGACGCCCTGCCCGCCATCAGCCTGGGCATCGCGCCGGTGAGCGTGCCCGACTACCTGGACCGCAACGGCCTGGTGCGGCGCAGCGACGGCCAGGCCCGTCTGGAGGTCTCGGAACTGGACATCTGGGCCGAGCCCCTGGGACAGGGCGCCCGGCGCGTGCTGGGCGAAGTGCTGGCCGCCCGCCTGCTGCCCCGGGGCGTCGACGTGATCACCGCCGGAGACCGGCAGGGCGAGTTTGAACTGGCCGTAGCCCTGGAGCGCCTGGACGGCGACACGCCGGGCACGGCCCGACTGCAGGCCCGCTGGCAGCTTTCCCGTGGCGGAGAGGCCCTGGATCGCGGCATCTACGCAGCCGGCGAGGATGCCGGCATGAGCAGCGCCAGCCTGGTGGCGGCCCAGAGCCGCCTGCTGCAGGGACTGGGCGACCATCTGGCCGGACGCCTGCTGCCCCGCCTCACGGCCGGACGCTAGCATCCTGAAAGGTCCCCCGTCCCGCATCCTCCGGGGCAGAGAGCCGCGGGGACGGCGCGGGGCGCTGGTCCAGGGGCCATCTTTTCCCGCGGCCTTTCGATGACCGGCACGAAAAACGGGCCCTCCCCGCTGCGGGGAGGGCCCGTTTTCCATTACTGTCCGCCGATACCGGCGCCTAGCCCTGCCTGATCGTGACCTTGGCCGGGCGCAGCAGGCGTTCGCCCAGCTTGTAGCCGCTTTGCAGCACGCGGGCCACGGCCCCGGCCTCCACATCGGCCTCGGCATCGAAGCCCACGGCTTCATGCAGTTCGGGCGTGAACGCCTCGCCGGCCGTGCCCACAGCGGTCAGGCCGTGACGCGCCACGGCTTCCAGCAGCAGCTTGCGGGTCATGGCCACGCCCTGGAGCATGTCCCTGCAGGCCTCGTCCTTGCTGCCGTACTGCAGGGCCAGGTCAAGGTTGTCCAGCGTGGGCAGAAGGTCGCTCATGACCTTTTCCGCCGCATAGCGGATCTGTTCCTCGTGTTCGCGCTTCAGGCGCTTCTTGAAATTATCCATCTCCGCGGCCGCGCGCAGGCGCGCGTCCTCGGCATCGCGTTTTTCGGTGCAGTTGGGGCACACATGTTCGCGGCACAGGCTTTCCAGGTTTTCCGGCAGGGCCTGCACGGCGCTCCCGGCATCCCCGGCCTCGGCTTCGGCACAGGCCTCTTCCTGCGCTTCCGTGTTCTGCGTGTCCTTCATATGCATATCGTTCTTGTTGTGACGATCCATGGTTCCTCCCAGAAGTGCACCGGCGTCGTACCGGCTAGTATTGAGTAAATACGCACTGCCGTACTGTCAAGGGGCTGACACCCGGGCAGCGGCCCCTGCACGGAAGTCTCGACATTGGCGCACGCCTTCGCTATATTCGTCCGACGCGCAATTCCGCGCGTCCACGCGCCCTCCGGTGGCGTTTTTTTCCTGAGGTATATTCCATGATTTGCCGAATTTTGCACCTGCAGTCCGAGCAGGAATGGGTCAAGGCCTCGCAGTGGCTCGACGGCCGTTTCAACCCCGGCGACAGCGTTGAGGGCAGCGTGCGCGAGATCCTCGCCGATGTACGTGAAAAGGGCGATGAGGCCCTGATCGATTATACCCGCCGCTTCGACTGTCCCGAATTTGCCGCGCCCCTGCGCGTCAGCGAACAGGACATCGCCTGGGCCGCCGCGTCCATCTCGCCCGAACATCGCGAACAGATCAGCGAGGCCGCCCACAACATCCGTACCTTCCATAAGGAACAGCTGGAAAAATCCTGGTTCCAGACCCGCCCTGACGGCAGCATCCTGGGCCAGCGCGTGCTGCCCGTGGACCGCGTGGGCCTGTATGTGCCCGGTGGCCAGGGCGGCAACACCCCGCTGCTCTCCAGCATGCTCATGAACGCCATCCCCGCCCTGGTGGCCGGTGTGCCCCGCGTGGCCGTGTGCACCCCGCCCCGCAAGGACGGCACCATCAACCCGCACATCCTGGCGGCGGCCCACCTGCTGGACATCGACGAGATCTACCGCGTGGGCGGTGCCTGGTCCATCGGCGCCCTGGCCTACGGCACCCAGAGCATCGACCCCGTGGACGTCATCGCCGGTCCCGGCAACATCTATGTGGCCACGGCCAAGCGTCTGGTGCAGGGCACGGTGGGCATCGACATGGTGGCCGGCCCCAGTGAAGTGCTGGTGGTGGCCGACAGCTCCGCACGTCCCCACTGGCTGGCCGCGGACATGCTTTCCCAGGCCGAGCACGACATGCTGGCCTCCGCCATCCTGCTCACCGACGACATCACCCTGGCCGAACAGGTGCAGCAGGAACTGGAAAAGCAGTGCAGCCAGCTGCCCAAGGCCCAGATCGCGGGCAAGTCCCTCATGGACTGGGGCGCCATCGTGGTGGTGCCCAGCATCATGACCGCCGTGGCCATCGCCAACCGTGTGGCCCCCGAACATCTGGAACTGTGCGTGCGTGATCCCTGGGCCCTGCTGCCCTACATCCGCCATGCCGGAGCCGTCTTCATGGGCCAGCACAGCCCCGAGCCCGTGGGGGATTACTTTGCGGGCCCCAACCATGTGCTGCCCACCCTGCGGACCGCGCGCTTCTCGTCCGCGCTCTCCGTCCAGAACTTCTGCAAAAAGACCAGCATCGTGGCCACTTCTCCGGCCTTTTTGCTGGAAAACGCGCCTGCCATCGCTTCTCTGGCCCGTCTGGAAGGGCTGGAGGCCCACGCCCGCTCCGTGGAGATCCGCGGCAAGCGCTAAAGACTCAACCAACAGGATCAAGACAATGCGCATCACCACCAAGACTGAAATCAGCACGTATCCGCTGCTGTCCCGCGGCAAGGTCCGCGACATCTACGACATCGACGAAAAGACCCTGCTCATCGTCACCACCGACCGCATGTCCGCCTTTGATGTCATCATGGACAGGCCCATCCCCTACAAGGGCGTGATCCTGAACCAGATCACCCTGTTCTGGATGGACAAGTTCAAGGACATCATCCCCAACCATCTGGTGGAAAGCGACGTGGACCGCTTCCCCGCCGCCCTTGCCCCCTGGAAGGACGAGCTGGAAGGGCGCGCCGTGCTGGTCCGCAAGGCAAAGCCCCTGCCTGTGGAATGCATCGTGCGCGGCTACATCGCCGGCTCGGGCTGGAAGGACTACCAGAAGACCGGCACGATCTGCGGCTATCAGCTGCCGGCCGGCATGCGGGAATCCGACAAGCTGGAGCCCCCCCTCTTCACGCCTTCCACCAAGGCCGAGCTGGGCCAGCACGACCAGAACATCAGCCCGGCCGAGGCCGCCCGCCTGCTGGGCGAGGACGTGGCCCGCAAGGTCCAGGAGACCACCCTGGCCATCTATGAGGCCGGGCGGACCTATGCCGCCAGCCGCGGCATCATCGTGGCCGACACCAAGTTCGAATTCGGTTTCGTGGACGGGGAGCTGCGCCTCATCGACGAGGTGCTGACCCCCGACTCTTCCCGCTTCTGGCCTGCGGACCAGTACGAGCCCGGCCACAGCCAGCCCAGTTTCGACAAACAGTACCTGCGCGACTGGCTCAGCGCCCAGCCCTGGGACATGCAGCCCCCCGCGCCTGCCCTGCCCGACGAGGTCGTGGACGCCACGGCCCGGCGCTACCGCGAGGCCTATCACATCCTGACGGGCAAGGAATTCACCATCTAACCTGTGGTTACCGGTCGCCAAGGCGACTTTTCTGGAGGACACTACATGCTGCTTCAAGGAAAAAAAGCCCTGATCCTGGGCCTGGCCAACAACAAGAGCATCGCTTACGGCATCGCCCATGCCTTCAAGGAACAGGGCGCCCGCCTTGCCTTCAACTATGTGGGCGACGCCATCAAAAAGCGTGTTGAGCCCCTGAGCGAAGAACTGGGGGGCGAGTTCACCTTCCAGTGTGACGTGACCGATGACGCCCAGATCCAGGCCGCTGCCGACCTGGTCAAGGAAAAGTGGGGCGGCGTGGACATCCTGGTCCACTCCGTGGCCTTTGCCAACCGTGAAGACCTGAGCGGCCGTTTCCTGGATACGTCGCGCGCGGGCTTCCATCTGGCCCTGGACATCTCCGCCTATTCCCTGACCGGTATCTGCCGCGCTTTCGAGCCCCTGCTGCATGACGGCTCCTCGGTGCTGACCATGACCTACCACGGTTCCACCAAGGTCATCCCCGGCTACAACATCATGGGCGTGGCCAAGGCCGCCCTGGAAGCCTCCGTGCGCTACCTGTCCTACGACCTGGGCGAAAAGGGCGTGCGCGTCAATGCCCTGAGCGCCGGCCCCATCAAGACCCTGGCCGCCTCCGCCGTCTCCGGCCTGAAGAACATCTTCACCCGCGTGGAAGAGCACGCCCCCCTGCGCCGCAACGTGACCACCGCCGATGTGGGCGGCGCCGCCGTGTTCCTGGCCTCCGAGCTCTCCCACGGCGTGACCGGCGAAGTCATCTACGTGGACAGCGGCTTCAGCCAGCTGGGCATCTAGCCCCGCCATCCGGGGCGGCCGCCACGGCGGCACGCCTTTCCGGGTACTGACGGCCCGGCAGCGGCGGGAAGGCCCCCGCTGCCTGCCGGGCTTTCCGACAGCGGCGGACGAACTCCGGGGCCCCCCCGGACAGCCTTTCAGGAGACAGTATGGACAGCATCTTCATGCTCAATCTGGCCGGTATCGTGGCTTTCGGCGTGGCCGTCCTGGGCTTTTTCTATATGATGGGCAAAAAACGGCGCGACGACGACAGGGACCGCAAGGACTAGGCCATGTGGCAGGCTCTGCTCATTCTGCTGGTCATCGTCCTGGCCGTGGCCCTGCACAAAGGCATATCCGGCACGCCCTTCCGTCACCACGCGCCGTGAGCCGGCAGCTGCGAGCATCTCCGGCGGAAGATGGAAACAGAGGCGGACAAAGACAACAGTCCGAAATAAAAGATAAAATTTGGCAATACGGATTTTTTTGCAAAAACTGTGATTTTTTGCTTGCCAAAGCCGGAGGTTCTCTCTATAAAGAGCAGGTCTTCACGACACGGAGAGGTGTCCGAGTTGGTCGAAGGAGCACGATTGGAAATCGTGTGTACGTTAAAAGCGTACCAAGAGTTCGAATCTCTTCCTCTCCGCCACCGAGAAAATGACCCGCTGGGAAATCAGCGGGTTTTTCTGTTTCTGGCGCCTGTCCCCTTCCTTTCGGCGCCTCCCCCGCGTGCAGGATGCCGGAGCGCACGGCTCCGCCCGGACCTTCCCCGCCCTCCGAAGCCCGGCCGCCATCCGTTTGCAATCCCCGACGATATTTGTCACATTTTCTTCTTTCACACCGGGAGGGACGGTACGGCATGTCCGACGGCAGGGGCCGCAGCCCCGTATCGTCCGCATCTCCACCAATCGAGGAAAATGTCATGTGCGCCACCAGACATTCAGCCACCGCCGTCACCACTTCCGGCCCGGACAAAAAACCGTCCTGGCTGTTCGACCTGCAGGACCACCAGCTGATCCAGCTGGTCAACAGTTTCGTGGCCGCCCGCAACATGTCCATGAGCCTGGTCCAGCCTGAAGAAGGCCTGCACCCGCGCGGCATCATCAAGCTGACCACGGACCCCGGCATGCGCATCGCCCGCTCCGTCATCATCCTGCTGGAGAGCCTGGAGGCGCGCGGCCCGCAGGAGCGCCTGCAGGCCCTGCGCCGCCTGCATGACGAAGTCCTCTATTCCGCCCTTTCCAGCCTGCAGAAGAACACGGCCCGCGTCCTGATCCAGATCATGAAAGACCTGGTCCGCGCCGCGCCGCATGTCCATGTCCAGCTGCCGCTGGCCCATGATTTCTATCAGGCGGTGCGCGGCACGCCCCACGTCATCCGCGCGCTGCTGCGCCGCTATCATCTGCTGGAGATGCCCGAGGACTGGAACCAGCAGGCCTTCGACCACCATGTCCACGATGCCAACACCAAGGGCCGCAAGAGCCCCACGCACCTGGTCATGGACGCCTGGATCAAGGGGCTGCGCTTCATCACGGTCGTCTATTACAATACCGTGGACCCCGAAGCGGCCAGCGAACTGCTGCGCGCGGCCCGCATCATGGGCATCACCGTGCGCATCGGCATCGAGTTCCGGGCCACCTTCCACGACAAACTCATCGAGCTCACCTGGTCGCCGCTCAACGTCCACAGCAGCCGGACCTTCATCAAGCTGCTCCAGCGCCCGGACATCGCGGCCATCCTCAGGGAATACGCCACGGTGAACCAGTGGATGCGCCAGCACGTGCTGCGCCTGCTCCAGGCCTGGAACCAGAAGCACGCGGCCACCCTGGCCCGCAAACTGGACGTCCCGCCCCCGCCTCCGCTGGATGCGGACGCGTTCCTGGCCTTCGTGGGCCAGCGCCAGCCTTCGTCCCTGCATCTGGCCGAATACATCCTCCAGCAGTGGCAGCCCGCCCTGGAGCAGGCCCTGGAGCGCCTCCGCAACGATCCCCGGCGGGAGGGCGCGGATGAGGAGGCCGCCCGCCTGCGTGCCCGCCTGGAGATGCTGGAAGGTCTCATGCCCGACAGTCTGCGCCAGGAATGGCTGGGACCGCAGGCCAACCCGGACATCGTGTTCCCCGTGGCGCCCCACAAGGACCTGCCGCCGGTGCTGCTGCGTGATCCCGAGGTCCTGTTGCAGGCCCTGGTGCCCCTGCATCCCTGCCAGATGATCCTGGGCCTGGAAGGGCTGAACGTGCAGGACACGCTGGAGCTGCTCTGGCGCGGCAAGGGGCTCATCACCCATCTGGAGCTGTTCAACCTGCGCACCTGGTCCAAGGGCCAGCTGCCGCATATCGAGGCCATCAACGAGCTGCAGCGGGCCATCAACGAAGGCAGCCCCCTGCGCCTCAAGCAGGTGGTCCGCCGGATCGTGCAGGACGAGCCGGCCGGTTCGCCCCGCCGAGAACTGCTGCTGGAGGTGCAGGACAACCTGCCCCAGCTGCGGAGCTTTTACGAACTTTCCTGGCTGGGCTCGCGCGTCGGCACGGACTCCACCAGCCGTTCCCACATGACCCACGGCATGGGCCTGGTCTTCACCGAGACCCTGCCCCCGCAGGCCCGGGCCGCCCTGCGCCACGAAAAGAGCGGCCAGCGCCTCACCCTGCCCGTGCATACCGACATCTACGGCTTCACCCACTACCACGAGCCCGCGGCACCGTCGCGCTGGCTCCAGGCCCTGCGGCGCCTGCCCCTGCTGCACCATCTGGGCTGTCGCGTGGTCCGGGGCTGGGCGCTGGAAAAAAAGACCACCACCATCAGCCCCGACGGCGGCAACCTGGTGACCCTGGGCGGCGTGGACGCCCGCGGCATCAATGCGGAGCAGCATGATCCCATGCGCACGATGCGCGATGCCGCCACGCCCTGGAACGTCCACTATTTCAACAGCAACCTGGTGAACGTGCTCAAGGTGCTGCTGGGCTTCATCCCCGCGCAGTGGGCCTTCTGGTATGTGGACAGCTGGTGGATCCTCACCTGGATCGGCGCCCTGCTCTGGTTCGCCATCACGGCCGTGCGCAACGTGCTGCAATCCATGGTGGGGGGCGGGGCCTTCTGCCGTTCCATGCTCCTGCCCTGGAACCGCTATGTGAGCTGGAGCCGCATGGCGGACTCCCTGCTCTACACGGGCATATCCGTCCCCCTGCTGGAAGTGGTGGTCCGCATGTGGCTGCTGGAGGACTGGCTCGGCATCACGGTCCAGAACAACGCGCTGCTGGTCTATACGGTCATCGCCATGATCAACAGCGTCTACATATCCGGGCACAACATCTTCCGCGGCCTGCCCAAGGAAGCCATCGTGGGCAATCTGTTCCGCAGCGCGCTGTCCATCCCCCTGTCCATCGCCCTGGGCAAGGGGCTGCTGGTCTGCTTCGTGTGGCTGGACATCGCCGATCCGGTGGGCGCCCTGCAAAACTGCGCCGCCATCGTCTCCAAGTGTTCCTCGGACATCGTGGCCGCCGTCATCGAGGGGTTCGCGGACCGCAACATGTACCTGCGCATGCGCACCCTGGAATACGACAGCAAGTTCAGCCAGATCTTCAGCAACCTCGTGAAGCTGGCCCTGCTCTTCCCCCAGGCCACCATCCGGCGCCTGCTGCAGGAGCAGCCCCGCGAGTTCTGGCAGCAGCTTCTGGCAAAGGATCCCAACGCCGCCCGGCAGGCCATCGTCCACCTGCTCGACCTGATGTACATGTGGTACTATCTGCCGCGCTCGCACGACATCTTCTGGCGCCGCCTGGGCAGCATGCCCACGGAGGAAGTGGAAGGCATCCTGGCCCTGCATTCCCTGCTGCGCCTGCAGCGCGAGATATCCACACAGGTGCTGGACGGACTGCTGGGGGACAACTTCGCCAACGCGCTGGCCTTTTATCTGCGCCAGCACGACAGCTACCGCAAAGAGATCCTGCACGAGGCCGCCCGCCGGGGCCTGTTTGCGGAAAAAGCGGCGTAGGCGGCATGCATCGCGGGGGATGCCGCCGACGGTTCCGCGGGCCACGAAGGCCGACGGAAACCCCTCGGAGGGGAGCGGCCTGTCGCTGACGGCGGCCCGGGTGACCCGCCTTCCCGGTACCCCCCGTTTTCCTTGAAAAGCACGGGAGCGGCCGCCCCTGGCGCCCCGCCCCGGGAATGACCCGTGCGCCGGACAACCGGACGGCCTCCGTGCCGTCATGCCCTGCCACGACGGCCCCTTGCCCTAGCCACAGGGCCCCGCTGCGGCGGGGCCAGCCCAGGAGATACCATGCATATCAGACAAGCCCGTCCCGACGACCTGCCTGCCATCGCCGCCCTGGAAGCACGCGGCTTTCCCCCTGCCGAAGCCGCATCGCCGGAAAGCTTTGCGGCCCGTTTTGCCGTCTTTCCCCACTGCTTTTTCGTGGCCGAGGACGCGGGCGTCATCGTGGGCCATATCAACGGCTGCATGACCGATTTCACCACCTGCCGGGACGAGCTCTATCACGATGCCTCCCTGCACCGGGAGGAGGCCCCGCATCAGGCCGTCTTCGGCCTGGTGGTGGATCCGCAGCGGCAGCATCAGGGCATCGGCGCGGCCCTGGTGCGCCATTTTCTGGAAGCGGCCCGGCAGCGGGGCAAGGCGGACGTGGTCCTCACCTGCAAGGAGGGGCTGATCCCCTTCTACAGCTCGCTGGGCTTCCGGCTGCTGGGACGATCCGCCAGCCGGCACGGCCGGGCCTGCTGGTATGACATGCGCTGCCCCCTGGAACGGCCCTAGCCGGCCGGGCAGCCGCATGACGAAAACGTTGCGCACGGAATGAATCTTGCTTACTGTCGGCCCCCGTATCGTTACACTACGCAACACGCAGTGAGGTTTCTATGAGCGTACGCAAAAAAATGGGCCTGCCCCTGCAGATGGGCATCGGCATGGTTTTGGGCATACTGGTGGGCACGCTGGCCCCCGGGATGGGCATCAGCGCCGCCTTCTTCAAACCCTTCGGCGACCTGTTCATCAATCTCGTCCGCATGGTCGTCGTGCCGCTGGTGCTGGCCACCCTGGTCTCCGGCGCCGCCAGCGTGGGCGATGTGGGCCGTCTGGGCCGGGTCGCCGCCAAGACCCTGGTCTTCTATTTCGCCACCACGGCCCTGGCCGTGGCCATCGGCCTTGTCCTGGGCAACATCTTCCAGCCCGGTGTGGGCCTCGACCTTTCCACCGCCAACCTGAGCGCCAGGGAAGTGGCCGCGCCTTCGCTGGTGGAAGTGCTCATGGGCATCGTGCCCCTGAACCCCGTGGATGCCCTGGCCAAGGGCAACATCCTGCAGATCATCTTCTTCGCCGTGCTGGTGGGCATGGCCATCAGCCTGTGCGGCGACAAGGCCAGGCCCGCCGCGGCCTTCTTCGATGCCATGAGCGAAGTCATGATCCGCGTCACCAGCATGGTCATGCTCTACGCGCCCATCGGCGTTTTTGCCCTCATGGCCTACACCGTGTCCAACCACGGGCTGGAAGTGCTGCTGCCGCTCATCAAGCTCATCGGCATCATGTACCTGGGCTGCCTGATCCACGTCATCATCACCTACCTGCCCTGCATCCGCTACGCCGGTCTCCGGCCCGGCACCTTCTTCCGCGGCCTGAGCGCGCCGCTGCTCACCAGCTTCACCACCTGTTCCAGCGCCGCCGCCCTGTCCACCAACCTGACCAGCGTGCAGAAACTGGGCGCCTCCCGCAGCGTCGCCAGCTTCTCCATCCCGCTGGGCAACACCATCAACATGGACGGCACGGCCATCTACATGGGCATCGTGACCATCTTTGCCGCCGAGATCTACGGCATGCCCCTGCCGCTCGACCAGCAGGTCTCGGTGCTGCTCATCGCCCTGCTGGCCAGCGTGGGCACCATGGGCGTGCCCGGAGCGGCCCTGATCATGCTCTCCATGATCTTCACCCATGTGGGCATCCCGCTGGAAGCCATCGCCCTGGTGGCCGGCATCGACCGTATCATGGACATGGCCCGCACCACCATCAACGTGCTGGGCGACGCCACCGCGGCCATCTTCATCTCCCGCACGGAAAACGACTTCGATCCCCGGCGGGGCGCCGCCCTGCAGGACGAATAGGTCCCGCCGCACAGGGACGTTCCGGGAAGGGGCCGGTCCCGCCATGCGGGGCGCCTCTCCCGGATGCCCCTTCCCCGCCACCTCCCCGCCGGCGGCACGGCCGCGCGGACGGCGGCAGAAGGCGCCGCACGCCTCCCCTGCCCCTGTTCCCGCCCTGCCGCGCCCGGCGGGATCTTTTGCAACCGCTTTCCGGGCACGCGGCCGGACCTGCGCATCTTCCGCCGTCCCTGACCGGCCAGGACGGTCAGCACCCGCGGCATCCCGGCAAAGGAGCATCCCATGGAACTGAGGACCCTCCGCTATTTTCTGGCCGTCGCCCAGGCAAGGACCATCTCCGCGGCCGCCGAGGCCCTGCACGTCACCCAGCCCACCCTGTCCCGGCAGATGCAGGAGCTGGAGGAGGAACTGGGCAAGACGCTCTTCCTGCGCGGCAAACGGAGCATCACCCTGACGGAGGAGGGCACGTTTTTCCGCAAGCGGGCACAGGAGGTCATCAGCCTGCTGGCAAAGACCACGGCGGAACTCAGGGCACCGGAAGCGCTGCTGAGCGGAGACATCCACATCGGCGGCGGCGAGACCGACGCCATGCGCCTCATCGCCCGGGCCGCGCGCCGCATGCGGCAGGACCACCCGCAGGTGACCTTCCACATCTTCAGCGGCAATGCCGAGGACGTCATGGAAAAGATCGACCGGGATCTGGTGGATTTCGGCCTTTTCATCGAGCCCGTGGATCTTTCGGGCTACGAGTTCTTCCGCCTGCCGGTCAAGGACCGCTGGGGCGTCCTCATGCGCAAGGACGCGCCGCTGGCAGCCCGGCCATCCGTCGCCCCTGCGGACCTGCGCGGCCTGCCCCTGCTGGTCTCCCGGCAGAACATGGTCAACAACGAGGTCGCGGGCTGGCTGGGGGCAGCACACGATGCCCTGCAGGTGGTGGCCACCTACAACCTGCTCTACAGTGCGTCGATCATGGTCGAGGAAGGCATGGGCTATGCCCTCTGCCTGGACAGGATCATCCGCCTGCCGGAAGACGGCCCGCTCTGCTTCCGCCCCCTGCGCCCGGGCATGGAAGTGGGCCTGAACGTGGCCTGGAAAAAACAGCAGCTCTTCTCCAAACCGGCCAGGGTCTTCCTGGACTATCTGAAAGCCTCGCTCTGGGGAGGACCCGCCCCAGAGGACACGGCACAGGACGGCCCCGCCACGGCATAGGGCCCTGCCGCAGGGCGTGGGACGCCGCAGGCCCGTGGCCATGCCCGTCCCGCACCAGCCCGGCACGGGCGGCGCGCCGGGCAACGGCCGCTGCCGCCACGGGCACGACGGCGGGAATATCCCGCACAGGACAGGGATGCCGCAGGACGTCCGGGCAGACAGGCCTGGCAGGACGGGCGATCGGGGAAAGAGCGGGCAATTCCGCCGGGGACGACAGGCGCCGTCACGGCAGAAAGAGGACACGGGACGACGGACATGGAGGATACGACCCGCCGCACGCCTGCCGCAGGGGACGGCACGGAGAGGCGGCCTCACATGGCCATGAAAGGACAGGCCCGAAAACCGGACTACAGCGAGACCAGGCCCAGACGGATGGCCATCTTGGTCAGCTCGTTGATGGAGCCGGCGCGCAGCTTGGTCAGCACGCTGTATTTGTGGGTCTCCACGGTCTTGGGGCTGATGTTGAGGGCGTCCCCTATCTGGCGGACGCTGTAGCCGTCGGCCAGCAGGCGGAAGATCTCCTTCTCGCGCGGCGAAAGCGTGCCGATGTCCGGCCCGCTCCCGGCGGTGCTGAGGCGCTGCCGGTTCTGGCGCATGAGGGCCGCCATGCAGCCGCCGGGGTCCGCGCAGCTGAGAAAGACCTCTCCCTGCCGCACGGTATCGATGGCCTGGAGCAGGACGGAGGGCGGATCGCTTTTGCAGACATGGCCCATGATGCCCAGCTGGATGAGCTCCAGCAGGTGGCGCTGGTCCTCGTGGCCGGTATAGATGAGGATGCGCGTCTCGGGACGGATCTGGAGGATGGCGCGGCTGGCTTCCACGCCGTTCATGCCCGGCATGGAGATGTCCATGATGACCAGGTCGGGAGACAGGGTGGCGGCCAGGCCCACGGCTTCCTTGCCGTCGGGGGCCATGCCGGCCACACGCAAATGGCTGTGGGGGGCCAGCAGGCTGCGGATGCCCTCCATGAGCAATTTGTGATCGTCCACCAGCAGGATGCGGCAAACGTCGTGCATGGCTACCTGCCTTTGCGTTGTGCGGGCAGGCCTAGAAAAGGAACATGGTGGCCAGCCCGAGGAAGATGAAGAAGCCCGCGCCGTCTGTGATGGTGGTCAGGAAGATGCTGGAGGCCTGGGCCGGGTCTCGTCCCAGGGCCCGGAAAATGAGGGGGATGGAACCGCCGGCCACCGCACCCAGCATCATGTCGCACAGCAGCGCACCAGCCATGACCATACCCACCAGCGGGTTGCCTGTGAAGCCCCAGGCGCCGCACAGGGCCAGTATGGACATGAAAAGCCCCGTGACCAGACCGATCTTGGCCTCGCGCAGCACGGCCATCCAGGCCTTCTTGGGCTCGAAGCGGTCCGTGGCCAGCTGCCGGATCATGACGGCCAGGGCCTGCTGGCCGGTGTTCCCGGCCTGGTTGGCCACCATGGGCATGAGCACGGCCAGGGCGGCCATCTGGGCGATGGAGCCCTCGAACATGTAGACCACCGATGCTGAGAGCGCCGAATTGACCATGTTCACCACCAGCCAGGGCAGGCGCTTGCGCACGCTCTCCTTCCAGGGGGTGTCCACGCTTTCTTCGGGGTCGGCGCCCACCATGCCCAGCATGTCGGCGCTGGCCTCTTCGTGCATGATGTCCATGATGTCGTCATAGGTCACCACGCCCATGATGTGCCCCTCGTAATCCACGACGGGCATGGCAAGATAGTTGTAGTGCGACAGCAGGTTGGCCACTTCGCCCTTGTCCATGTCATAGGGCACGGAGACCACGCTCTGCCCCGCCACGGCATCGCCCACGATGGTCCCGGGCCGGGCCAGCATCAGGTCGCGCAGCGAAAGCACCCCCACCAGCTTGTCGTTCCTGTCCACCACATAGGCGTAGTAGGGGCTCTCCTTGTCCTCCATCTCGCTGCGGATGTGGGTGATGGCCTCGTCGGCCGTCATGTTCTCTTCCAGCAGGATCAGCTCGGTGTTCATGACACCGGCCGCGGAGTCGGGGTCGAAGTTCAGCAGGTTGCGCAGCTCTTCCGAATCTTCGCGCGTCAGCTTGCCCAGCAGGACGTCGCGGTGTTCCTCGTCCAGCTCGTCCAGCACGTCGGCGGCGTCGTCGGGCTCCATCTCGGCGATGATCTGGGCGGCCACGTCGGCATCCAGATTTTCCAGCACGTCCACGGCCACGCTGCCTTCCAGCTCGGCCAGGGCCTCGGCGGCGTCCTCCGTGGGCATGTGGCGCAGGGCACAGACCTGCTTTTCCAGGCTCAGGTTCTCCAGATGGTCGGCAAGGTCGGCGGGATGGACGAACTCCGTCTCGTCCCCCAGCTCGCGGCAGGCCTCGGGTATGCTGATGCCATGTCCTTCCGCCATCCCGTCGTCTTCGGGGATCGGGTTCGCCGTCTGCGGCCGGTCGTCCGCGGTCTGGATCTTCTTTTGTTCACTCATGGCAGTCAGCTCCCTCGTCTGTACGCGTGCCGGGCCTCGGCCTTCCCGGCGGACTTCTTCCACAACACGGCGGCATCCTACCGCATCTTCGTGACAAAAAGAATGCTTTTTTGCCGCTCCGTTGTGAAAAAGCTCTCAAACTTGACGCGCCCCAACGGGCCATTTATCACTATGTAATGCCGTGCTTATGCGCAGGGCTTACCATGCACACCATAGACGGGACAAGAAGAATGTTCACACCCTGGAGCACGTTTTTTTCCGACGAAGGCCGGCGCTACCTGCGCCGCTCCATAGAACTGGCCCTGGACGAGGACGGCCCCGACCTGACCGCCCAAGGCCTTTTTGCCGCTGACGCGCCCATGCGCGCCGTCATCCGCGCCAAGGAAGACACCCGCGTGGTGGGCCTGCCCGTCATCCACGACGTTTTTGAAGCCATGAACGCCCATCCGCATGTGGAGCTGCTGGTGGAGGAAGCCTCCACCGTCCCGGCCATGACCGAAGTCGCCCGCATGGAAGGCCCGGCCATCGCGCTGCTCAAGGCCGAGCGGATCATCCTCAATTTCATCACCCACCTTTCGGGCATCGCCAACCTCACGGCCCGCTATGTGCATGAGCTGGAAGGCACCGGGGTCCGCCTGCTGGATACCCGCAAGACCACGCCCTGCCTGCGCTGGCCCGAAAAATACGCCGTCCAGGCCGGTGGCGGCTGCAACCACCGCAAGAACCTGGTGGAGATGCTCATGCTCAAGGACAACCACATCGACGCCGCCGGTTCCATCACCCGCGCCGTGGCCCGCCTGCGCGAGGTCTACTCCCCCTGTCCGCCCATCGAGGTGGAGTGCCGCACCCTCGACCATGTGCGCGAGGCCGTGGCCGCCGGGGCCGACCGCATCATGATGGACAACATGGGCGCGCCCCTGCTGGGCCAGGCCCTGGCGCTGGTGCCCGCCCGCATCGAGGCCGAAGTGAGCGGCGGCGTGACCCTGGAGACCATCCGCGGCATCGCCCTCACCGGTCCCCGGCATCCCGATTTCATTTCCGTGGGCCGCCTGACGCATTCCGCCGTGGCTGCCGACTTCAGCATGACCCTGGCCAACGCCTGATCATCCCCAACCCAAAAGGAAACCATGTCTCGATCCACCGAGGCCATTACGGCCATCAAACAGGAAATGAGCGACCGCCTGTGCATCATGGGGCATCATTACCAGCACGATGATGTGGTGCGGCATTGTGATGTGACCGGGGACTCCCTGGAACTGGCCCGCCGCATCGAAGGCATCGATGCCGAACATATCGTGTTCTGCGGCGTGTATTTCATGGGCGAATCCGCGGCCCTGCTGGCCAAACCCGGCCAGAGCGTGCATCTGCCCGCCTGGGACGCCAACTGCATGATGTCGCTCATGACGCCGGCCGGGCTCGCCCGCACCGTGCTGCTGCAGCTGCAGGCCACCGGGCGCAGGGTCGTGCCCCTGGCCTATGTGAACACCACCCTGGCCCTCAAGGCCGTGGTGGGCGAATTCGGCGGGGCCGTCTGCACCTCGGCCAATGCCCGCACCATGCTGGCCTGGGCCCTGGAAAAAGCCGGGCCCGACGGCGCCGTGCTCTTTCTGCCCGACAAGCACCTGGGCCGCAACACGGGCCTGCAGCTGGGCCTGGGCCCCGGGGACTGGCATGTGCTGCGCCTGAGCGGGAAAAAGGGGCTGGCCGACAGCGAACGCCTGCCCGGCAGCGCCGCCACCGGCCGCCGCCTGCTGCTCTGGCCGGGCTGCTGCGCCATCCACGGCCGCCTGCGCCCCGAAAGCGTGCAGGCCGCCCGGGCCGCCCATCCCGGTTGCCGCGTGCTGGCCCATCCCGAATGCCGTCCCGAGCTCATCGGCCTGTGCGACGGCGCCGGCTCCACCTCCTATCTCATCAAGGAAGCGGAAAAGGCCGCCGGCGAAGGCGGCACCCTGATCATCGGCACGGAGACCAACCTTGTCCACCGCCTGCGTGACCGTTTCGCCGGGCGCTGCCGCATCGAGCCCCTGGCGCCCGCCATCTGCCCCGACATGGCCAAGGTCACGGAAGAAAACCTGCTGGCCTGCCTGCAAGGCGTCGTGGCCGGCACGGCCCCCGTCATGACATTGCAGGACGAGCAGCTGGCGCCCGCCCGGGCATCCCTGACCCGCATGCTCCAGGTATGCGCGGCCCAACGCTAGCGCAAGAAACAAGGAGTCAAGATGAGCTCGACACGTCGCCACGTCACCATCCTGATCATCGGTTCCGGCATCGCCGGTTGCACTGCCGCCCTTACCCTGGCCGATGCCGGGCGTGACGTGCTGCTCATCAACGCCGGTCCCGACCTGGATGACGGCAATACCCCCCTGGCCCAGGGCGGCATCATCTACAAGGCCGCGGACACCCCCCGTGATGCCGAGGCCCGTGCCCTGGAACACGATATCCTCGTGGCGGGCCACCGGTACAACAACAACCGCGCCGTGCGCTTCCTCTGCCGCCAGGGCCCCGATTGCGTGGACAGCATGCTCATCGACCGGGCCCAGGTGGACTTTGACCGCAACGAGGACGGCACCTACAACCTCACCCGTGAAGGCGGCCACGGCGCCCACCGCATCCTCCACAAGGCCGACTATTCCGGCCGCGCCCTCATGGACGGCCTGGCCGCCCAGGTGAAGATCCACCCGCGCATCACCTGCCTGCACAACCATTCGGCCATCGACCTGCTGACCACCCACCACCACGCCAAGAACTCCCAGTACCGCTACAGCGTCACCAACCGCTGCCTGGGCGCCTACGTGCTCAATGCCGAGACCGGCGAGCCCGAGACCATCCTGGCCGACTGGACCGTCCTGGCCACCGGCGGCGTGGGGCAGGTCTTCCTGCACTCCACCAACGCCCCCGGCTGTGTGGGGGCGGGCATCTCCATGGCCTTCCGCGCCGGTGTGGAGCTGGCCAACCTGGAATTCATGCAGTTCCACCCCACGGCCCTGTATGAGGAACGCAGCTACCGCCGCCCGCTCATCACCGAGGCCATGCGCGGCGAAGGCGCCCGCCTGCTGGACGACAGGGGCGAGGCCTTCATGCTCCGCCACGACAAGCGCGGCGACCTGGCCCCCCGTGACGTGGTGGCCCAGGCCATGGTGGAAGAGATGCTGCGCCGGGGCGTGCCCTGCCTGTACCTCGACGTGAGCGGCGTCAAGCAGGACCTGCCCACGCGCTTCCCCACGGTCTTCGAGCAGTGCCTCGAGATCGGCATCGACATCCGCAAGGAGCCCATCCCCGTGGTGCCCGCGGCCCACTACTTCTGCGGCGGCATCCTTACCGACACCTTCGGCCGCACGTCCATGCCCGGCCTGTACGCCATCGGCGAATGCGCCTGCACCGGCCTGCACGGCGCCAACCGTCTGGCCAGCACTTCCCTGCTGGAAGCCGCCGTCTGGGGCCGGAGCTGCGGCCAGCATCTGGCGCGCATCACGGCCTCCGGCCGCGAAGCCATCCCCCGCGCCCTGGCGGCCGCCATCCCCGACTGGCGCCACGAAGGCAACGAACACCACGACGACCCCGCCCTGGTGGCCCAGGACTGGGCCAACATCCGCAACACCATGTGGAACTATGTGGGCATCTCGCGCTCCAAGGCCCGCCTGCGCCGGGCGTTTGAAGACATGCGCGACCTGGTGCGCCACATCCACGACTTCTACAAGGGCACGCGCATCTCCAAGCCGCTGGTGGACCTTTTCCACGGTTCCCAGACGGCCTACGTCATCACCCAGGCCGCCATGCGCAACAAGAACAGCATCGGCTGCCACCACCGCGTGGACTAGCCCCCCCTTCCCTGCCGGCAAAGCGCCGTGACCTCCGGGCCACGGCGCTTCCTGTTTTCCGCGTCGCCCCGGGCATTTTTCCTGTACAAGCCGCCGGAGCCCGGCTATTTTGAAAAAGCCCCGGCCTCACAGGGGCCATCCATTTTTTGCCCAAGGAACTACTGCCATGTCGAAAACAGCCAAAGGCCTGCTGGCCGCGCTCATCATCTGTGTCCTCGCCGTCATGGGGGGACTGTTTGCCTGCAAGCCCCTGGTGGAGCAGGCCGTGCGGGACGCCCTGCGCACTATCAACCCTGACGCCACCATCTGCAGCGTGGAGACGGTGGACATCAATCCCCTGGGCTTCACCCTGAAACTCGGCAACGTCCATCTTTCCGACCAGCGCACATACGACACGGTCCTGAAAGAAATCTCCATGACGCTCAGCCCCCGCCTCGTCCTGGCCTGCGTGCCCTTCCTGCGGGACAGCATCCTGCCCGCCGCAGGGGACGCGCCCCTGTTCTCCAGCGCCACGGGGCGTGATCTCATCGAGAAGTCTCTGATACCGGGGGATTCCGTGACCTGCACAGTGGAGGGCCTCAGCTCCGGTCCTGTGGCCATGGATGCCGCCGTGCTCAAGCGTCTGCTGAACGGGCAGCAGGTGCCCGAGGGCGAACTCATGATCGCCCTCATCGCGGAAAAGGTCACCTACGGGCCCGTCCGCATCAGCAGCACGGCCCCCGAGGCGCAGATGCAGAGCTCCGTCGCCGCCGTCAGCATCGAAGGCGTGGACCGCCGCACCTGGAAGCGTGTGACCCTGGATGCCACCGAGGTCGCCATCCTGTCCGAAGGCGCGCTCAGGATGGGCAAGCTGGAGATCCGCGACATCTTTCTGCCCGACGCCGACTGGTTCGGGCGTTTCCTCAGCCTGATCCGCCGCAGCGGCGATATCGGGATCGACGCATTCGAGCCCCAGCTCGAAACCCTGATCCTGGACGCCGTGCGGCCCCGGAAGGATGCCGCCGGCAAGCAGATGATGACCAGGCCCCTCTTCGGCCGGCTGGCTCTCAAGGACGTGGACCTTATCGAATCCTCCGGCAGGAAGGACGAGAACCTGTTCCATGCCGGCGATATGCGGTTCGACTGGCTGGGGCTCGCTCCCCATCATTTCAAGAGCAGCCTGACCTGCGACTTTTCCACCAGGCCCCTCCGCGCGATGCTCGCCATCCCGGGCAAGGAGCGCATCACCCTCAAGTGGCAGGACGATACCCTGGAAAAGACGGGCGCCGCCGGTGAAGGCTGCCTGCGCCAGACGGGCCGCCTGAGCCTGGAAGGCCTGGCCGATCTGGACTATGCCTACAACTTCTTCAGTACAGACCCGAGCATGATGGATGCCGCCATCTCCGACCTGTCGCTGGATCTGCACGACCACGGCCTGACGGCCGTCCTGGCCTACAATATCGATCCCCGTCCCGAGGCCGTGGAAGCCATGATGCCCCTGCTGGGCGCCTCTCTGGGCAGCGATCTCAATGATCCCGGGGATGCGGAAGCCATCCAGACCTTCCTGGCCCGCCCCGGCAGCCTGTCCATCCGCAGCGAGGACCCGGCCCGGGTCATGCCCTGGATCCAGTTCCTCGATGCCGCCGCCCTGGGCCGCATGCTGGCATTCACCGCGACGCCCGGTGAAAAGTCCCTGCCGGAGCAGATGAAGGCCCTTATGGCCCACTAGGTCCTGACCGGCCGCAGGGGCCCGCCGCTCCTTGGGCCCTGCCCTGACGGACAGGAACGCTCCCTTCGGGGAGCGTTCCTTTTTTTCGTGCCCGCGGCAGACGGCGCAGCACCGTCCGGGACCGGACAGGTCACCCCGTCCCGCGGCCCGCAGGGCACAGGGGCATCATGGTGCTGGCGGAAAATCCTTTTTTCAGCCATAGTCATCTGTGCGGCATCGGACAGGATGCCTCCTGCCCGCGCTGCCAAACTTTTTTGTCCACCGGGAGTTACCATGAAGACACTTTGGCTGAAAAAAGGGGAAGACCGCCGCATCCGTGCCGGCCACCTGTGGATTTTCAGCAACGAGATAGACAGCGCCCGAAGTCCCCTGCCCGACTTCGGGCCCGGCGAGAACGCCACCCTGCGCGACGCGCGCGGGGCCGTGCTGGGCAGCGTCTTCGTCAACCCGCACTCGCTCATCTGCGCCCGCCTCTACAGCCGCAAGGCCGACCTGCCCCTGGACGCGGACCTGCTGCGCCAGCGCCTGCAAAGCGCCCTGGGCCTGCGCCAGCGCCTTTACAACCAGCCCTGGTACCGCCTTTGCCACGGTGAGGGCGACCTGCTGCCCGGCCTGGTCATGGACCGTTTCGGCGACCATCTCACCGTGCAGGTGGGCACCTGGGGCATGGAAGCCCGCAAGGAAGAACTGCGCGAGGTGCTGGGCGAGCTTTTGCAGCCCCGCTCCATCCTCTGGGACAACGACATCGCCGCCCGCTCGCTGGAAGGCCTGCCCCGCGAGAACGAGAGCGAGGGCCCCGTGCCCGACGTGCTGGACGTGCCGGAAAACGGCTGCATCTTCCGGGCCCCCCTGCAGGGCGGCCAGAAGACCGGCTGGTTCTATGACCAGCGCCGCAACCGCCGCGAGGCCGCCCGCTACGCCGCGGGCGCCGACGTGCTGGACATCTTCTGCTACGCCGGCGGTTTCGGCGGCACGGCCGCCGCTGCCGGGGCCCGTTCCGTGACCTTCCTGGACGCCTCACCGCAGGCCCTGGCCCTGGCCACGGAGAACGCGGCCCGCAACGCGCCCGAACTGGCCCGCACCAAGGCCATCGAAGGCCTGTGCGGCGATGCCTTCGAACGTCTGGCCGAGCTGGACGCCCAGGGCCGCCGCTTCTCGCTCATCTGCCTCGATCCGCCCGCCTTCATCAAGCGCCGCAAGGACTTTGCCCAGGGCCTGGCCGCCTACCGCAAGATCAATGCCCTGGCCATGCAGCTCTTGACGCCGGGCGGTGTCTTTGTAAGCTGTTCCTGTTCACACCACCTGCCCGCCGAGTCCCTGCGTTCCTGCGTGCAGCAGGCCGCCGCCCGCCGCAAGTGGCAGGCCCGCATCCTCTATGCGGGCGGACAGGGTGCGGACCATCCCGTGCATGCCGCCATGCCCGAGACGGCCTATCTCAAATGTTTCATCGCGCATCTGCTGCCGTAAGCGGCGCATAAAGGACGCATCATGCTCAACAAAAAACGCCTCCTGACCCCCGGCCCCACGCCCCTGCCCGAAGAAGTCCGCCTTGCCCTGGCCCAGGACATGATCCACCACCGCAAGAGCCGGTTCAAGGAAATCATGCAGCGCGTGCAGGGCCACCTGCGCGAGCTTTTCGGCACCACGCAGCCCGTCCTGCCCCTGTCCTGCTCCGGCAGCGGCGCCATGACCGCCGCCGTCTACAACCTGTTCGCCCCCGGTGAGAAGGTGCTGGTGGCCGAAGCCGGCAAGTTCGGCGAACGCTGGGTGGAGATCGCCCGCTCCCGCGGCCTGGAATGCACCGTGCTGTCCGCCCCCTGGGGCCGGGCCGTCAAGGCCGGGGACGTGGCCGCCGCCCTGGACGCCGATCCCGACATCCGCGGCGTGCTGATCCAGATGTCCGAGACCTCCACCGGCGTGCTCCATCCCGTGCGCGAAGTGGCGGCCGTCACCCGCACCCGCAACGTGCTCTGCGTGGTGGACGGCATCTCCGGTGTCAGCCTCTCCCCCTGCCCCATGGACCAGTGGGGCGTGGACTGCCTGGTCACCGGCTCCCAGAAGGGCCTGATGCTGCCCCCCGGCCTGGCCCTGCTGGCCCTTTCCGCCCGCGCCTGGGACAAGGCCGAAAAGACCGGCACCGGCTGCTTTTATTTCGACCTGTGCCGCGAACGCGACAACGTGCTCAAGAACCAGACCCGCTTCACCACGCCCGTGAACCTTATCGTGGGCCTGGACGTGAGCCTGAAGATGCTGCTGGCCGGCGGCCTGGATGCCGTCTACCGCAAGCAGTGGGCCCTGACCCTGTTCACCCGTGCCGCCGTCAGGGCCATGGGCCTGGAGCTGCTGGCGCCCGAGAACTTTGCCTGGGGCATCACCAGCGTGCTGCTGCCCGAAGGTGTGGACGGCAACGAGGTCCTGCGCCTGGCTGCCGAAAAGCACGGCGTCTACATGGCCGGCGGGCAGGACCAGCTCAAGGGCCGCATCGTGCGCATCGGCCACATGGGCTGGGTGGACTGGGCCGACGTGGCCGCGGGCCTCTACGCCCTGGACCGCAGCATCGTGGACGCCGGCGGCTACATCGGCGCGCGCAACTACCTCGAACAGGGCCTGGCCGTGTACCGTGCCGCCCTCGACGTGGCGCCCGGCACGCCCGTGAGCTGCCCCGCCGTCCGATAGATCACAGCAGCGGCCGCTGCGGCGGCCGCACCGCTTCCGGGGCCGCCGGACGGCCCCCGGAGCGCATCAGCAGGAGAACAGCATGAGTCAGAACCAATGCGGCTGCGGCGGCAAGGGCCCCCTGCCGGAAGTGACCTTCTCCACCTTCGTCCTTTCCCTGGCGTCCGCCGCCCTCGTGCATCTGGGCGAGGTGGCCGACCCCGAGACCGGCCGGACCAGCCGGCAGCCGGAACTTGCCCGGCACAGCATCAGCATGCTGGAGATGCTGCATGAAAAGACCACCAAGGGGCTGGACGAACAGGAGCGCAAGATGCTGGAGAGCATCCTTTACGAATTGCGCATGAAATACGTCATCAAATGCGGCCCGGACAGCAAATAAAGGAGAGGGAGATGAAGATATTCAAAGTGGGTCTTGTGGGCGTCACCGGGTACACCGGCATGGAACTGGCCCGGCTGCTGGCCAGCCACCCCCGCATGAAACTGGAGATGGCCTGTTCCCGCACCGAATCCGGCCTGCGCCTGGGCGAGTTCTATCCCTTCCTCGAAGGCCTGCCCGGCTCCGATGTGGTCATCAGCATCTTCGACGCCAGGGAAGCCGCCCGCCGCTGCGACCTGGTCTTCCTGGCCGTGCCCCACGGCAAGGCCATGGAGATGGCCGGGGAACTGCTGGAAGCCGGGACCCGCGTCATCGACCTTTCCGCCGACTTCCGCCTGCGTGATGTCGATGTCTATGAAGACTGGTATGTGCCCCACACCCGCCGCGAGCTGCTGCCCGAGGCCGTCTACGGCCTGCCCGAGCTCTACGCCGCCGAGACCGCCAGGGCCCGCCTGGTGGCCAACCCCGGCTGCTATCCCTCGTCGGCCATCCTGGGCCTGTACGCCGCCTTCAAGCACGGCCTGATCTCGCCGGACAACATCGTCATCGACTCCAAGTCCGGCACCTCCGGCGCGGGCCGCAAGCCCGTGGTGCCCTCCCTGTTCTGCGAGGTCTACGACACCTTCCGGGCCTACGGCCTGGGCAAGCACCGCCACACCCCCGAGATCGAACAGGAATACAGCCGCGCCGCCGGCTGCGACGTGCGCGTCTCCTTCAACCCGCATCTGGTGCCCATGGTGCGCGGCATCCTGTCCACCATCTACACCACCCTGCGCAAGCCCGGCACCACCCTGGACGAGGTCCACGCCGCCTATTGCGAGACCTGGGCCCAGAGCCCCTGGGTCCGCGTGCTGCCCAAGGGCAAGCTGCCCGAGACGCGCTTCGTGCGCGGCAGCATGTTCTGCGACCTCGGCCTGGTGGTGGACCCGCGTACCAACCGCCTCATCGTGGTCTCGGCCATCGACAACCTCTGCCGCGGCGCCTCCGGCCAGGCCCTGGCCAATGCCAACCTCATGTGCGGCCTGCCCGTGGACTGCGGCCTCAACGCCGCGCCCATGCTGCCCTAGCCGAGGCCTGCCATGTCCCTGAGCTCTCCCTATCAGGACCCCGCGCTCTGCCGTGCCCTGCTGGACCGCCTGCAAACGGCCCTGGACGGCCGCGAGCTGCGCTTCATGGAAGTCTGCGGCACGCATACCGTGGCCATCTTCCAGAGCGGCCTGCGTTCCCTGCTGCCCAGGGAAGTCACGCACCTGTCCGGGCCGGGCTGTCCCGTCTGCGTCACCCATGACGCCGAAGTGGCCGCCTTCCTCGATCTGGCCGGTCGTGACGGCGTCATCATCGCCACCTTCGGCGACCTGCTGCGCGTGCCCGGCCCCGGCGGCCGCAGCCTCAAGCACGCCCAGGCCCGGGGGGCCCGCATCGAGATCGTCTACTCGCCGCTGGACGCCCTGAACATCGCCGCCGCCAACCCCGGCGACACCGTGGTCTTCCTGGGCATCGGCTTCGAGACCACCGCGCCCACCGTGGCCGCCACCCTCATGCTGGCCGAACAGCGCAAGCTGGACAACTTCTGCGTGCTTTCCCTGCACAAGCTGGTGCCGCCCGTGCTGCGCGCCCTGCTGGACGACAAGGACGGCTGCGGTGTCCAGGCCTTTTTGCTGCCGGGGCACGTCTCCACCATCCTCGGTCTGGAGCCCTACGGCTTCCTGGCCTCGGAATACCGCGTCCCCGCCGTGGTGGGCGGCTTCGAGCCCGTGGACATCCTGCAGGCCCTCTGCATCATGGCCGAGCAGCGCCGCGACGACGCCCCGGCCGTGGTCAACGCCTACCCGCGCGCCGTCAGCGACCAGGGCAACCCCCGCGCCCGCGCCCTGCTGGAGACCTACTTCATGCCGTCCGACGCCCTGTGGCGCGGTCTGGGCCTCATCCCGGACAGCGGTCTGGCCCTGCGGCCCGCCTATGAGCGCTTCGACGCCATGAAGCGCCTCGACATCACCCTGCCGGACGTGCCGCCCCTGCCGGGCTGCCGCTGCGGGCAGGTGCTCAAGGGACGCATCACGCCGCCGCAATGCCCCCTGTTCGGCAAGGCCTGCACCCCGGCCAGCCCCGTGGGGCCCTGCATGGTCTCCACCGAAGGCAGCTGCGCGGCCTACTTCAAGTATATGGCCTAGGAGCGGGATCACGGGCCGCCATGCCGCGCGATATCCCTAAAAGGTCGGCATGGCAGCCGCAGCATCCTGCCTCTGGACGGACGGGGAAGGGCCACCTTCCCCGTTTTTTCCGGCCCGCGCCGCAGCGACGCCCGGCCGTAACCCCAAGACTACCGGGATCATCATGGACGATCGCATTCTGCTGGATGCAGGCAGCGGCGGACGCGCCTCGCAACGGCTCATCTCCCAGTGCTTCATGCGCCATTTCTCCAACCCCCTGCTGGACCGCATGGACGACGCCGCCCTGCTGGACATCAAGGGCCCGCTGGCCATGAGCACGGACTCCTACACCGTCACGCCCCTCTTTTTCGCCGGGGGCAGCATCGGCACCCTGGCCGTGCACGGCACGGTCAACGACGTGGCCATGCTGGGCGCCCGGCCCCGCTACCTGAGCTGCGCCTGCATCATCGAGGAAGGCCTGGAGCTCTCCACCCTCGACCGCGTGGTGGCCGACATGGCCGCGGCCGCGCAGACCGCCGGCGTGCACATCGTCACCGGTGACACCAAGGTGGTGCCGCGCGGCATGTGCGACAGGATCTTCATCAATACCACCGGCGTGGGCGAGATCTTCGCCTCCCCCGTGCCCTCCGGCCACGCCGCCCGTCCCGGCGACGCCGTGCTGGTCAGCGGCGCCCTGGGCGATCACGGCCTCACCGTCATGGGCAGCCGCGAAGGCCTGTCCTTCCTCACCGACGTGGCCTCGGACTCCGCCCCCCTCAACCACATGATCGCCGACATCATCACCGCCTGCGGCGAGGTCCACGTCCTGCGCGACCCCACCCGCGGCGGTCTGGCCACCACCCTCAACGAGATCGCCGAACAGTCTGCCGTCTGCATCGACATCGAGGAAAGCCTGCTGCCCGTGCACGAGAGCGTGCGCAACGGCTGCTCCTTCCTCGGTCTTGATCCGCTCTATCTGGCCAATGAGGGCAAGTGCATCTGCATCCTGCCCCAGGACAAGGCCGAAGCCGCCCTGCGCGCCATGCAGGCCAGCCCCTACGGCAAGGAAGCCGCCATCATCGGCCGCGTGGCCGGGGACGGCAAGCCCGGCCAGGTGCGCCTGCGTACCCGCATCGGCGGCCAGCGCCTGCTGGGCATGCTCGAAGGCGCCCAGCTGCCGCGCATCTGTTAGGCAAGGTATTTTGCAGGAGAGGCAAGCGGGATGCGGAGGAGGGAAACCTTTTGTGGACAAAAGGTTCTCCCTCCCCCGCGCCCCCTCCCTTCCAAAAAACATTGTTCCGGTCCGGGTGGCCGGTCCCCGTCGCTGCCCGGCGGGAAGGGACTTCGTTCCCGTACCGGGAGAAGTCTCCGACTGGAGACCGTGCGGTCTTTGCGGGACAAAAAAGGACGCCATATGGCGTCCTTTTTCATGTAGGGGGAAGGTCCGCCCTCCCCTTTTCAACCACCGGATGGATTCGAGGCTGCGTTTTCTGGATACACGCCAGGAAGAACTGCGCGGCGCGCTGCTTGCGGGAGCCGGACGGGATTATTTTTTACGGCTCAAGACCAGGGACATGTACGGCGGGGTGCCCTCTTCGGCAGCCACCGCGGTCACGGGGGCCAGACGCTCTTCGGGCTGCTCCACATGGCTGGCCATGAGGCCGCCTTCAAGGCGACCGCTGCGGCGCAAGGACGACACGATGGCCGGGAAGTTGCGGTAGGCCTTGAGGATGACGGCGGAATCGGCCTGTTCCAGCGTCCGGGTCAGGCTCTCTTCGTCCCGGATACCGGGGATGATGCACAGGGTCTCGTGGCTTTCGCACAAAATGGTGCGGGTACGCGCGGCCGCCGCCTGGAACGAGGTGATGCCCGGTATGATCTCCACCGGCAGGGAATCATCCAGCTGCCGGAGCGTTTTCAGCAGATAGCCGAACGTGCTGTAGACCAGCGGGTCGCCGATGGTCAGGAAGGCCGCGTTCTCGCCGCCCCGCAGCACGTCGCGTGTGATGCCCGCCGCTTTTTCCCAGGCCGCGCGCAAGGTGGCCCTGTCGTGCGTCATGGGGAATTCCAGCCGTTGCAGGCGCACGTCCGGCCGCAGATGGGGACGGGCCGTCTCCAGCGCCCGCGAATAGTCGTTGCGCGGCGAGGCCGCCGCCAGGATCACGTCCACCCGGCGCAAGGCCTCCACGGCACGCAGGGTCAGCAGATCGGGAGCGCCGGGGCCCACGCCCACAGCGTACAGGGTTCCTGTCATGGTCATCTCGAATCGTTGCGGGCTCATGCCCGGTTACAGACTGTTTCCTTCTTCTCTCCGCAGGGAAAACGAGGCTAGCCGCCGTTACATGAGAGTACGACAGCCCTCCATCGCTTATCCCTTCAGGAGCGGCCCACGTCCGGCAGGTAACATGCCTGTCCGAAGCACGGCCACTCAAAAATCCGGCCGCTCTCTCCCCGGGATCTGGCTGCTTGGCTCCAGCAGGCTTGCGGCATCCTGAACGCCTCTCCCCGGAGCCTGATGATGCCCTGCCCTTCCTCCCTTCTCCCGGAGACCTGGCCCCTACCGTCCTTCAGCTCCTCGCGGAGACCGGCGTTTGCCGTTCCTGAAACCGCAGCCTTGATCGGCTCCAGCCTCCCTTCGCGGAGACCGCCGGCACGGCAACGCCCATTGCGCCCCTGCTGTCTTCCCACTGACCAGAATAAAGAGCTTTTGGGGGATGGGGGGAGTTTGAGGGGGGAAGGGCCCCTTTGAGCTCTGGCCAAAGGGCCCTTCCCCCCTCAACAAAATACCCGGCTTATTTCCCGCTGCCCTGCTCCTCGCCATGCAGCCAGCGGGCCAGCCGCTCGGCGGCCTCCACGGAGCGGGGGCCGGGGCGGGCGAACAGATGCTCGTCCACCAGCAGCACACGCCCGGAACGTACGGCACTGAGGCCCCGGTAATGCGGACGTGCCGCCGGAGCCTGCGGCGCGGGGTTCATGGGCCCCTGTTGCAGGATATAGGCTTCCGGGTCCAGGGCCACCAGCATCTCTTCGTTGCAGCGCACCAGCTTTTGCGGCGCATCCAGCACGTTGCGGCCACCGGCATGGCGGATGATCTCGTCCACGATGCTGGCGCGTCCGGCAGCCAGCAGGTTGGGATAGCGCACCTCATAGAATACGCGCACAGGCGGCTGGCCCGCATAGCGCTGCTCCAGGGCCGCCAGACGCCGCTGCCAGTCCGCCACCAGGGCTTCGGCGCGCGCCTCGCGTCCGGTGAGCCGCCCCAGAGCGCGGGTCACGGCAAAAAGCTGTTCAAAGGACTGCATCTCGTAGACCAGCACCGGGATGCCCACAGCCTCCAGGGCCCCGGTCTGGGTCAGCACTTCCTGCCGCCCGGCCAGTTGCAGCACCACATCGGGACGCCGGGCCGCCACCAGCTCCGCGTTGGGACGCATGTGCGTGCCCACGGCGGGCAGGTCCTGCAGGCCGGGGATGGCCGCATCGGCCGCCGTGCGGGCCACAAGGGTCCCGCGGGCGTCCAGGGCCAGCAATATCTCGTTGAACGCGCCGTACAGGGCGATGATCCGCTGTGCGGGCCGTTCCAGCCGCAGGGTCACGCCCCGGCTGTCCACCAGTTCCAGCGCGTGGACGGGCGGCACGGAGCAGCAGAGCAGGCAAAGGCCCAGACACAGCCCCCGCCACAGGCCCGAACGAAAGCCCCAAGCGATAAGGCGCTGCTGCAGGCGGCAAAAATCAGGCATCATGCGGAGAGTCCTCCCGGTATTCAGGGCCACGGGGCCGCAGGGGCAGGGCCTGGGGCAGACCGTTGCGGGGGTGCGGGACGATGTGCAGGTCCACGGCATAGAGGGCGCGCAGGTTCTCCGCCGTGAAGCAGCGGCGCACCGGGCCGTCGAACAGTACCCGGCCCCGGCGCAGGCCCAGCAGACGTGTGGCGTACTGGGCGGCCAGATTGCAGTCATGCATCACCAGCAGCAGCGCGGCACCGGCCCGGCGGCGGCGCTCCAGCAGGTCGAAAAGTTCCAACATCCGGGCCAGATCCAGACCGGCGGCCAGCTCGTCCAGCAGCAGCACGGGGCTTTGCTGGGCCAGTGTCCGGGCCAGGGCCACGCGCTGCAGTTCCCCGCCGGAAAGCTCGCTCACCTGCCGTCCGGCCAGCGGCAGCGCGCCGGTCTCCTCCAGGGCCTCGTGGGCGATGCGCCGGTCTTCGGCGCTGTAGCTGCCCCACCAGCCCAGCCAGGGATAGCGGCCCAGCAGGACCATCTGCAGGGCGGTCATGCCCTGTGGCGCGGCATTGCGCTGGGAAAGCACGGCCACCCGGCGGGCCCGTTCCCGGGGGGAAAGACGGCGGATGTCCGCCCCCTGCACCTGTACCGACCCCGCTGTCGGCGTCAGGCTGCCCGCCAGCACCCGCAGCAGCGTGGTCTTGCCGCTGCCGTTGGGGCCCAGCAGGGCCACGGCCTCACCGGGGTGGAGGTCGATGTCCACACCATGCACTATCTCGTCCGTGCCGTAGGCCGCCCGGATGCCTTTTGCCCGCAGCATCAGCGCCTCCGCACCAGAAAAGCGAAAAAGGGGCCGCCCAGCAGGGCCGTCACCACGCCCACGGGCAATTCCTGTCCGCCGGAAAGCACACAGCGGGCCAGCACGTCCGCCCAGACCAGCAAGATGCCGCCGCCCAGGAAGGCGCCGTAGAGCAAAGGGCCGTGCGCTCCGCCCAGCAGCATGCGCAGGACATGCGGCACCACCAGGCCCACGAAGCCGATGACCCCGGCCACGGCCACGCAACCGGCCGTCATGCAGCTGGCGCCGGCCAGCAGCCAGAAACGTGTGCGGCCCACGGCAAGGCCCAGATGCGCGGCCTGTTCGTCGCCCAGGGCCAGCATGTCCAGCTTGCGCCAGCCCGGCAGCACCACCAGCAGCCCCGGCAGCAAGGTGGCCAGCAAAAGGGGGACGCTGTCCCAGCCCCGGCCCTGCAGGCTGCCCATGATCCAGAAAACGATGCTGGTGACGGATTCTTCGTTGAGGGCCTTGACCAGGGCCACCACGGCGCCCAGAAAGGCCGCCACGGCGATGCCGGCCAGGATGACGGTCTCGCGCCGGAAACTTCCCTGCCCGCTGCCCAGCCAGAGCGCACCGCCCAGGGCCAGCAGGGAGCCCAGCAGGGCCGACAGGGAGACCGTGGCCGCCGCGGAAAGCCCCACGGCAAGGCCTCCTGCCCAGATGCCCAGGGTACCGCCCAGCGCGATGGCCATGCTGGCGCCGCAGGCCGCTCCGGCGGAGATGCCCAGGGTGAAGGGGTCCGCCAGCGGATTGCGCAGCACGCCCTGCAGGGCCACTCCGGCCACGGCCAGCGCACCACCGCACAGCAGGCCCAGCAGCACACGGGCCAGACGGATCTGCCCCACCACCAGCTGCACGCTGCCGTCCGCCGGGGGGCACAGGCCCGCCACGGCCCCCAGCGCCTGCCAGACATCGGCCACAGCCACGGGCACGGGCCCGGGCAGACAGGCCAGCGGCAAGGAGGCGCACCAGAGGACGGCCAGCAGCACGCAGCAGCACCGGCGGCGCGCGCTCCGCGCATCCTTGGCAATGGGGCTGTTCTCCGGCATGATCCGTCCTGTGATGGCCTTTCGTGGCCGGGCACTCCGGCCCGGAAACAAAAAAAGCCTCTTCCATCAATGGAAGAGGCCCGTATTCCCTTGCTCCCTCGGCAAGACCCGTGCCGATACCGGTCGCGGCCAGCGGCCACGGTCCACGGCAGGTATTCCGGCTCGGCCCCCGGCTTCCGGCCTTCCCGTTGCCAGTGGCACATGAAGGAAGCTGGTCTGCGGGCCTTACGGCGGCGGGTCCGCTCCCGATTTTCACGGGATTCCCTTTTGACGCCGGCAGGTTCCGGCGACCATGAACGCGTTACTCTAGGCAGGGAGCCGCGGCTTGTCAACGTGTGACGGAAAAGGAGGAGCCCCTCCCCAGCGCCCAGATGCCCCCTCTTGCGAAGACCGGCGGCAGAGGCTGCTTCCCCGTAGCCCCGACACGCCCCATCCTTCCGGGAAAAACGCATGGGAAAGGGGATGGGGGAGCTTGAGGGGGAGGGGGAACCCGTGTGCGCGAGCCAGGATTTTCCCCTTCCCCCCTCATCACGAACATGCCTTCCGGCCTGCCCTAGTCCAGGCGCCAGATGACGCTGGCCTGACGGCCGGAGGCCTTCACGCAGCGGTACGAGAAGAACTGGCGGTTGCAGCTGGCCGTGCACAGGTCGATGCCGTAGATGTTGCGGGGCAGCAGCCCGGCCTGCTCCAGCTGCCAGCGGGTCAGGCCCCACAGGTCCATGGTGCGGCTCCCGGCATCGAACCAGGGGCGGAACGCGTCGCCCCACTCGCTCTCGAAATTGATGAACTCCGCCCGGGCCGGGCCCAGGCTCGGGCCGCGCACGGCCAGGAGTTCGCGCGGTTCCACGCCGTAATGCTCGCAGAAGCGGCGCACCCCGGAACCGGGAAAGTCACAGCGGTTGCCGCGCCAGCCCGCATGGATGCCGGCCACGAAACGGCCGCTCCTGTGGGCCAGCAGGATGGGCTGGCAGTCGGCGGTCTTGATGGCCAGCCCCAGCCCGGCCTGCGCGGTGGCCATGCCGTCGGCATCGCAGCGGGGAACGGCGTCGGGCTCCACGGCCTCGGGCTCGAAGATCATGGCATCGCCGTGCACCTGGTTGAGTTCGGCCATGCGCCGGAGGCCCAGGGCCGCCCGCAGTTCGCGGCGGTTGCCGATGACGCTCTGCCGGTCATCGGCCGTGGCGAGGGAGATGTTGCCACCGGCGTACGGGCCGTCTCCGGCCGCCTGCCAGCGGGTCTGGAAGGCGCAGCGCACGTTGTCCACGCCGGGGAACACAAAGGGGATGAAACTTACAGGCATACGAGTCCTTCTTCGGTACACAGGCAGTCCACGGGCTGGTCCCATTCCTGGGAGGGCAGCGCATCCACCACCTGGAAAGCATAGCACAGGCCCACCAGCCGGGGCCGCCGGCCGCTGCCCCGGGCGCCGAAGGCCGACAGGAAGCGGTCATAATAGCCGCCGCCGAAGCCCAGGCGGTTGCCCGCGCGGTCAAAGGCCACACCGGGCAGGATGAGCACGTCGGGGCAGAAATCGGGGTGGGCCAGCACCGGGGGCGCCATGCCCAGCAGACCGGCATGGGGTTCCAGCATCTTGTAGGGGCCGGCGGCCATGTCGCCTACCCGGGCACAGGGTACGAAATCCATGCGCCCGCGCTCCAGGCGCACCCGGGGCAGGTAGACGCGCACGCGTCGCTGCCAGGCATCGGCCAGCAGGTAGCCGGTGTGCACTTCTTCCGGCAGGGCCACATACAGGGCCACACGGGCGGCCTGCTGCCAGACGTCCCAGTCCAGCAGGGCCTGCTGGGCCGCGCGGGCCCGCTGCCGTGCCAGGGCGGGATCCTGCCCGCGCCGCAGCCCGCGCATGCGGGTGCGCAGTTCCTTCTTCAGCTCATCGGGGGGAAGGGACATGGAGGTCTTTCCATCCTTGCTAAAATGTGCCATAGTTCGCGGAGTGACTTTATAACAAAGGAAACACCGCCATGCCAAGCGTCAACGAACAGGATCATCTCTGGATTGCCGTTGGGGACATTCACGACGAGCCCGGGCTGTTTGCCCGTATCCCCGAGCTGGCGCAGGCGGACGGCATCATCGTCACCGGCGACCTGACCATCACGGGCGGCGTCAAGCAGGCCGAGCTGGTCATGGACGTTCTGCGGGCGCACAATCCCCGCATCTGGGCCCAGATAGGCAACATGGACCGGCCCGAAGTGGACGAATGGCTGAGCGGCCTGGGCTGCAACCTGCACACGCAGGTGCACGAACTCACGCCCGATACGGCCATCTTCGGCATCGGAGCCTCCACGTTCACGCCTTTCGGCACGCCCAGCGAGTTTCCTGAATCCACCTTCGCCGGCTGGCTGGAAAGCAGCTGGCAGAAGGCCCGCAAGTACCCCCACACCGTGCTGGTTTCGCACAATCCGCCCAAGGACAGCGCCTGCGACGTCATCCCGGGCAATATCCATGTGGGCTCTACTGCCGTGCGCGAATTCCTTGAAGAAGCCCAGCCCGATGTCTGCCTGTGCGGACATATCCACGAAGCGCGCGCCGTGGACAGGGTGGGCCGCACCATCGTGGTGAATCCGGGCGCTCTGGCCCAGGGCGGCTATGTGCTGCTGCGTTCCTGCGGCGGCAAGCTATCCGTGGAGCTGCGCGTCCTTGAAAATTGTGATTAGCGAAGCCAGGCGCTTCCGCGGGGGACAGACAGTCTGATCCCGCCCGTCATGGCGCGGCCCGGTACCGCGCTTTCTGACGTTGCCCCTCCGGCGGCTGTTCCGGCCGCCAGGAAAACGCCGTCCCGTGACGGGCGTTTTCTCCTGCCATCCCCCGTGTCCTGCCCCTTCCGGGCATCCCCGGGCCCGTGTCCGCTCACGGACGCGCCCTCCGGCTTTTGCCGGATGCCCGGCCGTTCCTTCAGCCGGGATGACGGCTGACAAATTTCGCCGCCTCTGGCGGTCCAAAAGGATATTTATGACCCAGGAAAACACACCGGCCGTGTCCGACGCGGCCGAGTCCTCCGATGTCGCTGAAGCAACCCCCACCCCCAAACGCCGTACCACCCGCCGCACTTCGCGCGCCAAGGCCGCCCCTGCCACGGAAGAAACGGCCACGCTGACGGCCGCCACGAGCACGGATGCCCCTGCGGAACAAGCCGTCACGGACAGCGGCGATGCACAACCCGCTGACGATGCCGTGGCCGCCGCGCCCCGCAAGCCCGCCCGCCGGACCAGCCGCCGCAAGGCCACGGCCCCTGCCGCCGAAAGCCCGGCCCCCGAAGCCGCTCCCGAAGCCTCGGCCGGAGAAGAGGCATCCGCTGCGCAGGCCGCGCCCGGCACCGGAACCGCCCGGGAGCCAGACCAGGCCCCGGCCCCTGAAGCCGCCGAAACGCCCGCCGATACCGACGGCGGACAGCACGCCGCGCCCCGTCGCGGTACCCGCCGTTCGCCCGGTGCCCAGCGCCGCCAGCGTGCCCCCCGCAAAAAATCTCCCGAAGCCGTGAGCCCGCAGGACGAAACCGCTCCTGCCGGGACCGGTGACCAGGCCGCTGAAGCGGCTGCGGCCCTTCCCGCTGACGGGCAGCCCGTTCCCCTGCCTGCCGAAGCCGCCGCGATGCCCGTGATGCCTGATGGCGGGACGCCTGCCGCTCCTGCCGCAGTGGCCGCCCCGCGCACGGACGACGCGGAAGCCGCTCCCGCCGCGGAGGACACCGAAACGGCCGCCGACAGCGGCGCCCAGGAAGACGGTGATGACCAGCCCCGCCGCAAGAGCCGTCGCGGCCGTCGCGGCGGACGCGGGCGCAACCGCAAGAATCGTGATGCCCAGGCGGAAAATGCCGAAGCCGCCGGCAGCGAGGCGGACGATACCGCCGGAGCGGCGGCCCCTGCCGGCCTGCCCGACGGTGCCAGTGACGAGGAGCTGTGGCAGGCCGCCACCGGCGATGTGGAAAGCCTGGAGAGCGCCCCCGCCCGTCTCCGCCGTCGCGGTGAGGACAGCGAGGCCCCCAAGAAGGGCAGCGTGCGCGCGGCCGCGGTCAAGGCCAAGGTGGCCGCGGGCAAGCGGCGCATGTTCATCAGCGTGCTGCCCGGTGAACAGGTGGAAGTGGCCATCGCCGAGGAAGGCCGTCTGCAGGAATATTATCTGGACATGTTCCATCAGCGCAAGCTCAAGGGCAATATCTACAAGGGCATCATCCACAATATCGACACCAACCTGCAGGCTGCCTTCGTGAGCTACGGCGCGGGCAAGAACGGCTTCCTGCAGATCGACGAGATCCATCCCGAATACTGGCTGGCCCATCACGAGCCCAGCAAGGGGAAAAAGTTCCCGCCCATCCAGAAAGTGCTCAAGCCCGGCCAGGAAGTGCTGGTGCAGGTGGTCAAGGAACCCACCGGCAACAAGGGCGCCTTCCTCACCACCTGGCTGTCGCTGGCGGGCCGCTTTCTGGTGCTGACCCCGGGACAGGAGCAGATCGGCGTCTCCCGCAAGGTGGACAGCGATGAAGAACGCACCCGCCTGCGCGAGATGATGAACGGCATCGATCCCGGCCAGGGCCTGGGCGTCATCGTGCGTACCGTGAGCGCCGGCACCACCAAGACCACGCTCAAGAACGATCTCCAGTACCTCAAGCGCGTCTGGAAGGACATCCGCAAGAAGGCCACCGAAGTCTCGGCCCCGGCCCTCATCTATCAGGAGCCGGGCCTGCCCCAGCGGGCCGTGCGCGATTACCTGACCGATGATGTCTGCGAGATCTGGGTGGACAACGAGGAAGTGGCCGACAGCATCCGCGAGACCGTCTCCCTGCTCTTCCCCCGCAAGAAGGAGCTGGTGCGCCTGCATACCGACGTGCGCATGCCCCTGTGGGAGCGTTTCAGCCTGCGCCGCCAGCTGGACCAGATCTATTCCCGCGAGGTCACCCTGCCTTCGGGCGGCCGCCTGGTCTTCGACCAGACCGAGGCCCTCATGGCCGTGGACATCAACTCCGGCAAGATCTCCGGCAAGGTCAATTTCGAGTCCATGGCCCACCGCACCAATATGGAAGCCGCCGAAGCCATCGCCCGCCAGCTCAAGCTGCGCGACATCGGCGGCCAGGTGGTCATCGATTTCATCGAGATGCGCGACAAGAAACATGTGCTGGAAGTGGAAAAGACCCTGCGCACGGCCATGAAGAACGACCGCGCCCGCCACGACGTAGGCCGCATGAGTTCCTTCGGCCTGCTGGAGCTGGTGCGCCAGCGCACGGGCTCCTCGGCCCTTTCCATCACCATGGAGCCCTGCCCCTTCTGCGGCGGCACGGGCCAGCGGCGCAACCTTGAATGGCAGGCCCTGCAGGCCCTGCGCGAGATGCGCCGTGCCCTGCGGACCCACGGCGGCGACAAGTACGTCTTCGAGACCACGCGGGAACTGGGCCTCTATCTGCTCAATCACAAGCGCGACAGCCTGCGCGACATGGAACAGGACTTTGGCAAATGTCTGGAAATCAGCATCCGTCCGTAACGGACGCCCCTGTCGAAACGTCCGCGGCCTGCCCTTCGGGGCAGGCCCCTGTTTTTGAACCCGTGAAAGGCGAACGCAGCCTGCTGCTGCACATCTGCTGCGGCCCCTGCTCCATCATGCCGGTCAAACGCCTGCAGGACGAGGGCTTCACGGTCACGGCCTGGTACATGAACCCCAACATCCAGCCCCTGACGGAATACCTGCGCCGCCGCGAGGCCGCCGAGGAATGCGCCGCCCGCCTGGGCATCGGGCTCATCTGTCAGGACGACACCTGGGATCTGGTGGCCTGGCTGCGCTCCGTGGCCGGCCGCGACCTGCCCCCGCAGCGCTGTGCCTGGTGCTGCGGCAGCCGCATGCAGGCCGCCGTGGCCTATGCCCATGCCAACGGCTACGCCCATGTGAGCAGCAGCCTGCTCTACTCCCGCTATCAGCCGCACGACGTCATCCGGGCCGCCGGGGAACATGCCGCGGCGGCGGAGGACGCTCCCCTGAGCCGGGGGCCCCGCTTCGTCTACCGCGACTTCCGTACCGACTGGCAGGCGGGCATCGATCTTTCCAGGGAATGGGGCGTGTACCGCCAGCCCTATTGCGGCTGTGTGTACAGCGAAGCCGAGCGCTATGACAAAAAATTGCAGCGCCTGATAAAAAAATCCTGAAAAAATGATTTTTCCGCTTGACGGACGGACCTGTTTTCCGTAGAAAGACTTTCGTTGCTTTTGCAGCACTCCCCGATAGCTCAATCGGCAGAGCGGGTGACTGTTAATCACTAGGTTGGCGGTTCAAGTCCGTCTCGGGGAGCCACAAAGGACTTCAGGGCTTGCGCGGCAAGCGCAAGCCCTTATTTTCCCCATCACTGCGGCAAAGCATCCCATGATCCCCGATAGCTCAATCGGCAGAGCGGGTGACTGTTAATCACTAGGTTGGCGGTTCAAGTCCGTCTCGGGGAGCCAGACGATCAAGCCCTTGCGAGAAATCGCAAGGGCTTTTTCCGTTTGTATGCCTTTTTTGTTACGGAGGCCGCCAGCGCGGCTTGAAAGGGAGCGGGGACGTTTTTTGTAAAAATTGTTCCGTCTCTGGACGGGCAGGGAAAAATTTCACTGCCCCTGTGAAGGCGCAAGAGAAATGAGAATCTTCCGCAAGAGAAATGAGAACGTGCCAGAGCATTTTTTATGCTTTGGCACGTTTTTTGAATGAAGATTTTAGGGGCGCGGGCTGTGTGTCAAAACATACACAAAACCACGCCCATTTTTCAGCCCTCAATAATCCAGCCCGCGAAGTCCCCGAACCTGAATACCTCCACGGCATCTTCGCCCAGCTCTCCGGGATAAAGCGGTCGCTGGATTCCCGACAGGGAGAGCTCCTTTCTGACCACGGCTCCGGGTTCCGCGCCCTGGTCCAGCTTGGAAGCCCAGGTCAGCCTTGCCAGGACCGTGGCCGGATAGCCGCCGGGCGGCACCAGCTTGTCAAAGATGATGATGGCCCCGCCGGGGCGTAGCTGCTGCCGCAGGCGGGCCAGCAGCTTTCTCCGGGCGGGCACGGCAAGAAACATGAACACCAGAAAAGCCACAGCCACGTCGAAGGGCTTGTAGTCGAACCGCGTTATATCGGCCCGCAGCGCCCGTCCAGGAGCGTTGTATGCCTCCACCATATCCGGGCATTCATCCAGAGCCGTCAGCCGCGCACAGCGCGCCTCAAGCGTGGGTGCCAGCACGCGGCCCACGTTGCCCGTGGACGCGCCAAGGTCATAGACCTTGCCTTCCTTCGGGATGTATTGCCGGGCTATCAGGCCCATGGCGGCGCTTGCCAGCTCATACCAAGGCAGTTGCTCCCGGACATGCCCGTCAAACTCTCCGGCAAAGCCGTGGAACGTCCAGTCGTGCCCCTGGCTCATACGCCCTCCAGGTCCAGCCCCAGCCGTTGGGAAAACGACTTGAGCGCCAGCCGGACAAGGCCCATGCGCTGGCCGTCCGGGTACGGCAGATCGAACTCAAAGCGCAGGCTTTCCGCCAGTTCTCGCGGATGCCATGCCAGTGGCCTGCGACAGCGAACCGTCACCATGCCGTCGGACAATCCGGCTTCCACGGAGCCGAAATACCTGCTCCACAATTCCAGCCATTCCGCTTCCTCAAAGAACTTCTGCGCCTTGGGAGCCGTGGCTATATCCCCCAGAATAACGCCTTTTTCCATGTTCAGCGGGAAATTGCACGCCCTAGATGCTCTCTGGCTCAGAGCTTCGCCCTCCGTGAACCAGCTCCAGGAACTGCTTTTCGTACCGCGTGCCGCCGCGCATACCAGTGTTTCCGGGGTGCACAGGGCCGCCACGATGCGCAGAATATGCTCTCTGTCCTCCGGGAACGGCACGCTGTTCAACACGCTGGAAACGAAAATGGCGCTGAATGGCGTACCAGCCCGCACGGCGGAAAGAAAGCCCATGGCCGAAGCGCGCCCCTTTTCCCTGTTTACCGTGTCACCGTCAGCGGGATACGGCTCAAACTCCGTCACGCGGATGCCTGCGTGCCGGAGCATCCGAGCTTCGTCGCCCTGTCCCGAACCGAAGTCCAGCACGCTTTCCCCGCAGGCGGCCTTCCATTTTTCCATGAAAGCGGCATCCAGCCGCACGTCGGAAAGCCGCTTGTGCCGGTACACCGGCAGCACGAATGCTCGACCAAGATAGGTGCGATGCAGCCATTTCCGCCGGAACGCGCCGTAGCGCAGAAAATCGGCATTGTCCCCCGTGAAGCGGAAGTCCATGCTCAAAAGGTTCAGCATGGCGCGGGCCAGTTCCGCCCGGTCTTCATCCAGCGTGACCACGGCTATTTCCTTCCGTCCCTTTCGGGCAGCGGCTTCCAGCCTGCCCACGCCGTTGATGACCGTGCCGTCCGGCGTGGTCACGATGGGCAGATGGACGCCGAGCCGCGCCAGCATCCGGCCTACATTGGCGGCATGACGCACGAAACGGGACACGTTGCATCGGGCAAGAGGCGAGACTTCCCGCATCTCAGCGGCCATGCAGGGGAAGAATGCCGGGCTGTCCGGGGAAATGTCCGGCAGTTTTTCGGCCAAGGAATGAACGTCAGCCCCGCGCAGGGCCGCGCTCATGTCTCGTTCGGTGTCCTGTACGGCTATATCATTGGTAGCCCTGTTGAACAGGATATTGATGCCGCGACGCCTTTTTTCCGGCACGTCCACACGCAGCACGGGCACGCGGGCGGCTCCCATGTCCACGGCCACGGCGTGCCGCTGATGGCCGGAGAGAATTTCCCCGTCCGTAGTCGCCACCAGCGGCAGCAGGAAGCCCAGCTTGCGCAGGGAGAGCCGCACCAGTTCCAGGCGTTCCGCGTCGGCCTCGCGGGGATTATACAGGGCGGGACGCAGGGCGGAAACGGGCAACAGTTCAATTCTGTTCATACCCCAGCCTCCGCAGGATTTCGGCCTTGATTTCCCTGTCGGTGAAGCCAGCTCCGGTCATAAGCTCCGCTTCCCACTTTCTGAAAGCCTCGCGCTTGACCGGGATACGGTAGGGACCAACAATGATGATGGTTTCAGTTTCCGATTTCTTTTTCGGAATCAGCATAAAACGCTCCGTTCAGGCCGTCGGACGGCTCGGAGCGGGGGATCATGTCCCTCAGATGATTCAGCGTGCCACAACGGGGGCACTTTATTTCCAGGTCGCGGGCGGTTCCTTTGCCCAGCAGCTTGTTGCAATGACCACAGCGGATTTCCTTCTTTTCCTGCATTTTCAACGTTTCCAGCGGTTGCCCCATGCGTTCCGCCGTGCTAGACCATGCCTTGTCCCGCGTGGACAGACACGACAGGCGGATACTCTGCAAGCGGCCTTTCTCCGCTTGTGGGGCCGTGGTGGGCTTCTCCCAAGCCCGCCGGTGGGGGCGTTGCTGCGCCCCCGCCTCTGTCAGCCCTCACTATGCCGGAAAAATCTGCGCAAAGCCCGGAAACAGCGCGCTCCATGCGAAGGATTTTCGCCCGTTATTCCTTGTCTTTTTCACTGTTTTTTACTAAAATCAGGCTGTTCAAGGTGCTTTCCGCACTCTTCCATCCCTTGCAATGCCGCATGTATCCCGTAAAGGACGCGACGCAGCAACGCACGGTGTCTATATCTACGCGTCCATCCGCGTAGCATCTCGACAGGCCCGCAAACTTTTTTCTTGCCCGGCGCACGTTTCGCTTGCGCGGTAGCTTGTAGCCTGAAAAGTGCCGGTATCCGGCAAAATCCACGCCGTGGGAGGCCGGGAATACCCGTGTCTTGTTGTTCAGGGTCAAATGCAGCTCGCAGGCCAGGAAGTCCCGGATTTCCGCCAACAGCCGCCACAGCTCCGTTTTGTCTCCGTGCAGCAGAATGAAGTCATCCATATACCGCACATAATAGCGTACTCCCAGCGTATCCTTGATGAAATGGTCGAGTTGATCCAGGTACACGTTGGCAAGTAACTGACTTGTCAGCGCCCCCAGCGGCAAGCCCCGGTTCCCCTCGATACAGTCGGCTTCCTTTACCAGAACGCGCAACACGTTGAGCACATCTGGGTCCCCTATGGTACGGGATACGATGCGCAACAGTATGTCATGGTCGATGGAGTAGAAATACTTGGTCACGTCCGCCTTGAGGACGTACACGCCGCCCCATCTGGCCTCTGCCGAGCGTAACATGGAAGAAAGGTAGTCGCTGGCGGCGTGAGTTCCTTTGCCGACACGGCAGGCGAAGCTCTGAGCAATAAAGCGTCGTTCAAAGCATGGTCCAATAACCTGCACCAGGGCGTGATGCACTACTCGATCCGCAAAACAAGGCGCATGAACTAAGCGGCGCTTAGGTTCAAAGACTTCAAAAGCCCGAAACGGCCCTGGTCTCCATTCCTTGGCGCGCAGGCATTCCCTAATCCGCAGCAGGTTTTCCTCAAGACGGACGTTGAACAGCATGACCTCGTTTCGGTAGCGCTTACCCCGCGAAGCCTCTTTGGCCGCTGTAAGCAGGTTCTCCCACTCCAGCACATGTTCCCATAGATGACGGGCAGTCTTCGGCATCTGTCTTCCCCAGATTCCCCGCGCCGCGTTCGTTGCCTACTTGCCGCGCGGGGAGGCTGCTGTTTCCCCGCTTCGCACCGGGGAGGAAACGATCCCCTTTTGCTCCTGTACCGTCCCGGAAGCCGTAGCCTCCGGGCTTCCGACGACTCGGAGCGAAAGCGGGACGGAACCCCACACGTCTATTGCGGTTGCTACGGTAGCATTCAAGGTCAAGGCCAAAAAGGCCCGCGCCGGAACTACGATTGTAGCTGCCGCCGCGCAACGCCACACCGAGACAAGCCGGATCGTTCCCCTTTGACGGCTGTATGCCGCCAACATCCTTATTACACAAACAGAACTCCCGCGCCGCGTTCATCACCTACTTGCCGCACGGGAGCGCTGTTGTTTCCCCACCTTGCACCGGGGAGGAAACAGCCCCCTTTTACCCCTGTACCGTCCCGGAAGCCGTGACCGCCGGGCATCTGACGACTTGGGGCGAGAGCGGGACGGAACCCCACAGACGGCGCGTGAAAATCCCGAAACGACGCGAGGCGGAGGCCAAAAAGGCCCGCGCCTACGCCATGCCCGAAATAGCCGCCGCGCAACGCCAGGCGCTCCATATCCAGGCCGTTCCCCGTCAACGGCATACACCGCCAACTTTCTTGTCAAAAAATGGGCTCCCGCGCCGCGTTCGTCACCTACTTGCCGCACGGGAGTGCTGTTGTTTCCCCACCTTGCACCGGGGGAGGAAACAGCCCCCTTTTACCCCTGTACCGTCCCGGAAGCCGTGACCGCCGGGCATCTGACGACTTGGGGCGAGAGCGGGACGGAACCCCACAGTCTGGCGTACATATCCTCTACCAAACGGGAGAGAAAGGCCAAAAAGGCCCGCGCCGCTGCTATTGTAGTAAGCGCCGCCGCGCAACGCCAGAAAGTGGCATATCCGGGCTGTTCCCTGCTGGCGGCTTTGAACCGTCAACTTTCTTGTCAAAAAATGGGCTCCCGCGCCGCGTTCGTCACCTACTTGCCGCACGGGAGCGCTGTTGTTTCCCCGCTTCGCACCGGGGAGGAAACAGCCCCCTTTTGCTCCTGTACCGTCCCGGAAGCCGTAGCCTCCGGGCTTCCGACGACTCGGAGCGAAAGCGGGACGGAACCCCACATCCCTATTGCGGAGCGTACGAGTGTTTCTGACATTGAGGCCAAAAAGGCCCGCGCCGCTGCTATTGTTGTAATTGCCGCCGCGCAACGCCAGAAAGTGGCATATCCGGGCTGTTCCCTGCTGGCGGTTTTTAACCGTCAACTTTCTTATCAAAAAATGGGCTCCCGCGCCGCGTTCGTCGCCTACTTGCCGCACGGGAGCGCTGTTATTTCCCCGCTTCGCATCGGGGAGGAAACGAACCCCCTTTTGCCCCTGTACCGTCCCGGAGGCCGTGACCACCGGGCATCTGACGCTTTGGGGCGAGAGCGGGACGGAACCCCACATTCCTATTGCGATTGGTCCGATTGTTATTCAGATTGAGGCCAAAAAGGCCCGCGCCGCTGCCATTATTGTATCTGCCGCCGCGCAACGCCAAATCGCAGCATATCCGGGTCGTTCCCTGTCAGCGGCGCGGGCGTTCCCCGCCCGTTTTCTTGAGGCCACCGACAATTTTTCCGATTTCCACCAGACGGGCAGCTATCGGCTCATACCGCTTTTCCGGGATTGCTCCGACGCGGATTCCCAGCCGTATCATAGCCAGAAGGACTTTTGCCTTCACGTCCACCGTGTTGAGTAAAACCCAACGGTTTCCGGCTCGGAGCGAAAGCTGCACCAGGGCCGCTTCCACTTCCCAGACAGTCGCCCGGATATCCGCCCCCAGTGTGAACCGGTCGTTTTTCGGCATATCCCGCAGCACGCAGGAAAAGAGATAGACGGAAAGGTCTTCCCATTTCTGTTGCAGAATGAGGCCGCCTTCAACGGATTCAGTCATGGCACGGATATCCTTTTTACAAAAAAAATTGCGACCGGCTTCGCCGGTAAGGGTTAATAGCATATCCCGCAATTTTTTCCATATATGATGGCAAGGTCAGGGATTCAGGATTCAAGTATCAGGAATTACAGGATAAAAGCGGGACGGAACCCCACATCCCTACTGCGGAGCGTACGAGTGTCCCTGACACCGAGGCCAAAAAGGCCCGCGCCGCTGCTATCGTAGTCATTGCCGCCGCGCAACGCCAAATCGCAGCGCTGTTCCGCATCCAGATGGAACCCACAGGATTGGTCGTGTCCACGGGATACAGAGAGAGCAGTTTCAGCAGGGCAGGCACCGTGACGCTGCTTTCCGCCGTCATGGACTTAAAGGCGCAGGAAGACGATGCCGTGGTGTCAGAACTGGGGTACTGGCTGGTGATGGTCTTATTCAGCTTGACCGCACCTGTGCCGTTGCCACCCACGGCGTCATATTTCAGTGTATCCGCCGTGCCGGGCGTGGCCAGCGTGCCGTTCTGCAGAATGGCCTTCCAGGCACTGCTGTCCGCGCTCATGTCCACGTCATGGGCCGCCGCATCGTTATCCTTGATGATGTTGATTTCCCCGGCGTTCAGACGCATACCGCCAGTCCACTCCCACACATTACCCACAAGGTCCGCGATCCCCGCAGGACTGTTGTCATGCCGCCAGCTCACAGGCCCGGAGCCGGTCAGCGTGCGTCCGTGCAAATCGTCGTTAATGACACCCAGCTCACTGGCTCCGGGGGCAAGCGTACCGGTCTCGTGCTTGGCTTCGTGGTGCTGGCCCCAGTAGGTGTTGCCGCGCGGCTGGAACCCCGTCTTGATGCCCAGCGCACCCAGCAGCGCCCATTCCGCGTTGGTCATCAGGTGCCAGCCCGTGCCCTTGTTCTTGCAGTACGTCACCGCGCTGTCGAAGTTCAGCGTGTTGGCCGGGTCCATACCGGGCAGGCTCACCGCGTAGCTGTCCACCAGCGACGCCGGATACATGCCGATGAAAAGTTCCGACTTCTCGACGCCGTTGACGATGAAGGCCGGATGCGTACCCGTCAGGCCCAGGTCGGGATACAGGTCCTCAATCCGCATTTTCGGGATGCGGCGCATGAAGCTGGGATGCCCAGCATCGTCATACAGTACCGTGCACAGGCCGCCCGTGGCCGCTTCCACGCTGGAACGCAGGCTATCTTTCGTGATGATGGTCGCCATGTTATGCCTCCATGTTGTCGGTTACAGTCCACAGAATCAGCCGCACGGCTTCCATGCCGGCGGCGCAAAGCTGCACGCGCACGCTTTCCGTGGTCGGCGCGGGCGTGATGCAGGCCGGGTCAAGGTCTTCCGGCAGATCCGGCTCTTCCAGCGTGACCGGCAGCGGAACGTCCTCATAATGCGCCGGAGGGATTATCAGGTTGGCCACATACTCCGTGCCGTTTTCCACGCCCACGGCAAGCCCGCCGTCATGCCCGCGCACCACGTCCACCGTCACCTGTCCGTCTTCCTGCAACGCTGCGCAGTCAAAAGACAGGGCATTGTCACCCACCGTCAGCGTGACGTTCACGCCGTCCACTTCCACGCCGGGCCACGGCCCGGAGCCTTTCTTTTCCATCTGCATATCTTCCTCCTTATATGGCCGGATGGGCCACCAGCAGACGCACGTCCACATCGTCCGCCGTGCCGTTCACCGTCAGCTTGAAGCCGTTTTTCAGCTTGTCGCGCACGCGCGCTTCCCCGGCCTGATGCCCGCCGCCCGCGCAGGACAGGATTTCCGGCATGACCTGATAGTCCGCGTCCGGCAGTGTGCGGTTCAGCGCCACGGACACCGTGGCGGGCGCTTTCTGAATGTTCGGCCAGCCCGGTTCACGGCGCGCGCTGTCCGTGATGGTGACGCTTTCCAGATACGGGTCGTTTTCTTCCGTGTTCCCCGCCGGAACCGTGGCGCGGGCAAGTTCTATGGCCCCATCCGGCATGGGGCCGTTCAGCGTCGTGGCCGCCACGTCGATGATCCCCGCCTCGGTCTGGAACATATAGATGATGACCACGCCAGACTTCTCCGTGGTATTGCTGGCCACGCTGGCCGTGTTGGTCTGGTTGGCCACCGGGTATTCCCGTCCGTTCATGAACACCACGCCGTCGCTGCAACTGATGTTGCGTGTGGCCGTGGAACTTTTGGAAAGGGTCACGCCCGACTTGACGCCCCGGTTTTTGACTGTCGCCCGGAGTTCCTGAAAGCGCGTGAGCCTGGTCTGTTCGTGCTCCTTCATGGCCAGCGCGCCCAGGTCAAGCCCCAGCTTCAGACCGGCAAAGAGCGCTTCCTGCATGTCCGGCGCATAGCCGTCCACCGTGCCTTCCATTCCTTCCAGTTTCTTTTTCAGGTATAATGTACGGTTGCCGAGCTGCTTTGCCTGGATATTGTCTATCCCGTCTTCCCCGCCCACCACGGGGTCCGTAAGCTCGATGCGGTAGATACCGTCTTCCCACTGCGCTGTTTCTTTCAGATTCGCCATAATTCACCGCCTTAGAATTTGATGGTCCAGGTCCCCGTGATTTCAATGTCGTCCGCCTTCTCGATGACGCCGCGCGTCTTGCGGGCGAACAGCGTCCCGTCCGAACAGAGCAGGCCGAACTCACGAATGCTCTTGCCGTTGGCTTCGCCCGCGCCGATGGTGAAGGCGAAGCAGGCTTCCCCCGTGGCCGGATAGGTGCAGCCCGACACAGGCTTGGAGTAGGCCCCGGTCAGTCCCTTGTCGTCCGGCGTCGGGCCGTTGCCGTTGGTGCCCACGCCGATTTTTGTTACCGTTTTTCCCGAACCGGCCCCGCCAATAAGCCGGGCCAGCGCGTCCCGCGCGCTGCTCATAATCATGTTTTCATCCCGGTAATGTTCGATTTCCCGCCCCGCCTTGATGACGCGGATGTCGAAAACGCCCCGCAGCCGGGCTTCGTCTCTGAAATTCATACAAGCTCCTTGCCGCCGTAGCGCGGCCCGCTGTTGTGGAAGGCCGTACCGTCATGCAGCGTGTAGCGCAGCACCCGCACGGTCACGTCCTCCGTCAGTGTGAAAGCGTCCTCCATGCCCGCCGTGCTCACGGCAACGGCGCATACGTCGGACAGCGTGGCATAGGTGAAGACGGGAGCGCGTTCCCCCGCCGTGGGCAGCCAGCCCCACAGATGATGCAGGGCCGTGCCGTCATGCAGGGCGCGCCGGTCGTGGCGCAGACCGGAAAAGTCCGTGCGTCCGCCAAACTGGCCGCGCGGGCGGGAACCGTCATGGAAAAAGGCTCCGTTGCGCAGGCTGACATAGCGCTGCCCGTGGGAAATGCCGCCGTCGTGATAGCGGCCCACTTCGTCAAGGACGGATACTTCCAGACGCGTTTCCACCTCTTCCCGCACGTTCACGCCGTCCCGGCAGAAGGCGGAAAGCCGCGTGTTCAGGGTATCCACGGCGGGAGTCTCAAGCGTGCCGTGACGACCCTGTCCGTCATAAAGCAGCGCCCCGTTGTGCAGCGGCGTATAACGCACCGTGTCCACCATGACGGGCCGCACGGCCACGTCCAGACTCTCAAGCCGGGCATCATGCAGATGGCCAAAAGGTTCCCAGCGCGTGTACGGGGCGTCCCCGTCATGGAACAGACGCCCGTCATGCGCCCGGAACAGGCCGTTGTCATACCGGATGGAACCGTCATGCAGCGGAAAGCCCCACTTGCGCCGGTCTTCATACTCAGGCTTGACGGCAAGCCATACGCCGTCCGCTTCCGTGAAAGCCGTTTCGTCTTCAAAGCTGGTTTTCCAGGACATGGCCCGCAGGATGGAACGCGCGGGCTTGTATTCGTTCACCAGCCAGCGGAACCAGGCCAGAATGTCCGCGTTCAGCCCCTGTTCCGGGATTTCCACCAGCTTCACGTCAAACTGTGCCCAGCACAGGCCGTCATTGTAGGTGGCTGCTCCGTTGTGGGACAATGCCGCGTCATGGCGGCGCACGTCGTTCACCGGTACGATGACCGCGCCCGCAAAGCCGTTTTCCGCCAGAATCCGCACCAGCCCCTGAACCTTGCCGCCCAGCTTGTGCCAGGCAAAGGCGTTGACCACGCGCAGGCGGTAGCTTTCGTCCGTGTCATAGCGTGTGCGCAAAATGCCCCGGCTGGCCCCGTAGGCGGCTATCCTTTCATCGTCAGCCGTGACCGGGTTCCACTGACGGCGAAGCCACAAGATGTCCTCCCGCACGTCATCCATATACAGCGCCAGCCCCTTCGCCAGCGCCGATACAGGGCCGGGACGGAAGATGGCGGGCCAGTTCAGCTTGTCATGGAAATATTGCCAGAACGGGCTTGCCATGGCCTATTCCTCCGCTACCCAGACCGTTTGCAGGTCCAGGGCTTCCAGCACGGCCAGCCCCCCCGCCGGAATCTCCACATCCTCCGTCGGGCTTTCCCAGCGGATACGCTTCACCCCGGCAATGGATACAAGGCCGGAGGCCAAACGGTCCCGCACCACGTCCTTACCGATGGAAAAACGCGGAATATCCGGGTCGTCGCCGTAGGAAAACATGGAACGCACCCAGTTTTCCGCTTCCGCCTTCACGGAGTCGGCGTCCCCGGAGAGCAGTTCCAGCACGGCCTTGACCGACACGTTCACCGGCTCCGGAGCTCTGACCAGGAGGTCGTGATTGATGACGATGGCCGCGTCCAGAGCGGCGCGCACGTCCGACAGCAGGCTTGACGTAGGCATACCCGCCGTTCCCATGACCACGACATCCACCGTGCCTTCCCCGCGCGGATGCTGGTCCGCCACATACACGTCCACCACACCAGGAACCGAAAGCGCCGCCGCTTCATAGGCCGCGCGGGTCACGCCCGCCTGACGCTGCCAGGCCAGCACATAGCGCCGTCGCAAACTTGTGTCGCTTTCCGCATCCGCGCCTTCCTCAATCAGCCAGTCCGCCGCATTGGTCACACCCGAAATGCCTTCCACCGGAGTGACAAGCTCGCATATCTGCCCCACTGCGGCGTTGGCTCCCTGGCCGTATTCCTCCGCCGTGGCGGGCACGGCCACGGATGCCGCGCCTTCCGGCAGTACGGCCAGCTCATCCGTCACATAACGGTAGATATCGCCCTTGCCGTCGGGCTGTGTCCGCACGATACGCCCGGCGGGAATGCGCACGTTCCCGGTCTGATCCCCGCGCAAAAACAGCACATTGCCTCGCGCCTTTGTGGCGGGCTTGCGGCTTTCGTCCACCTGCGCCGCGTGCGTGTCCAGCCACTCCCCCGTGGCCTCAAGCGGAATAGCCTGCCTATGGATGACGGCAAGAAAGTTGTAGAGCTGCCACAGGCCCCAGGCGAACAGCTCGATGATGCCCCGCACGATGCCCTTGTTCAGATTGAGGCGTGCAGGCAGCCAGCCCTTGGCCGCATACTCGTCCTGCACGGACTCGATGCGTTCAAAAAGTCCGGCGCGGATATCGCTTATATCTTTGGAAAGTCGTAGGCTCATAGCGCCGCCTCCGGTTCGTTGTATCTGCCGTCGCGTATGACCAGTTCCCGCACACTCTTGTTCGCCGTAAGCACCAGGTTCAACGGCTGGTCTTCTCCGATGAAACGCCATTGCACGGCCACGGTGATGGAATTTTCATTCCAGGCAAGCAGACTGCTTTTGACGCTCCCCACCACCACGCGCGGATCTTCTTCCACGCGCATGGTCACTTCCGCCAGAAAGGCCGCCCGTGTCGTGGCCGTGCTGTCCTCATAGAACCAGTCGGAAATGAGGCTGCCGAAGTCCAGGTCGTAGAACAGCGCGCCCAGACGGGTGAACAGGCGTAGCTTGATATCCTGCACGCCCGTTTCCACGCCGTCCGTCAGCACCAGTTCGCCGTTGGCCGCCACGCGCGCCTGCCCGTTGTCGTCAAGGGCTATGTCCTGTCCCCAAAACTCGTTTGCCGTATTCATGCAACCGATACTGGCACAAAAAAGAGGAGCGCGCCCGGAAAGGACGCGCTCCATGCGAAGGTTTTTCATGGGGATTTTCATCCCTGTTTTTTTGCACAAGAAATGAGAATGGAGCTAATGTGGACAACTCCCGCCACTGCGACTCCCGGCAAAGGCATTGCCGGAGACTGACAGGTCGCCGTTCACTGTGAGCGGCCCGTTGACCGTGATGCTGCCGTTGGTGGTCCGGTGGGCATTCTCCGTGGTGGTTCCCGTGCCGCCGTCTTTGCCCGCGCACGTCTCGTTCCCGTTCTTGATGATGTTCGGCGCTTGCAGTGTCAGCGTGCCGGCTGCTTCCACAGTCGCGTTGCCCTCCGCTTTGATGACGGCATTCCCTCCTACTTCCACAGTCCAGTTTTCAGGCGAAATAGTCAGAAAGGAACCGTCCTTTTCTATCTTGAGGCTCACGCCCGGCGTCTGCTGGATAATGAGTTCGTCCAGTTCACAGTCCGGCGCGCCGTTCGTCTGCCAGCGGAAGTTGCTGATGCGCGGATAGTTCGGGTCCCCGTCGTAATAGGAAAGATCGCACAGCGTCCCCACCGCCGGAGGGCAGACGATACCCCTTTTCGGCCCGCCCCATACGATAGGGATTTCCACCTTGGGAATGACCGGCTCCGACGTGTCCGGGCTTTCGTCGTTCCGGAGCGGCTGCACGTCCGCATAATAGCGCCCGTCGCTGGCATACGCCGCCACGACCTTTGCCTTGCGCGTCATGCGGTAGTAGGCCCGCAAGTCCGGCATGGCCAGTTCCAGAGCGCGTTTGAGCAGGGAAAGAAGGTTCTGTTCCGCCATTATCCCCACCCCTGATTTGCGCCATAGCCGATGGTGGTCGTGTTCCCGTCCACGCCCAGGGTATGGATGACCTCTTCCGCGCGTACCAGCTCCGAAAAGTCCCGCCGCGTGTCCCTTATGCGTATCCTGTGGCTGTGGGTCAGCCCCGGCAGAATGGTGGACACGGCCACGCTCATGCCCGCCGGGTTCGGGCTGTTCGTTATCAGGTTGGCCGCCGTTTCCACCACAAACACGTCACCCGGTTCGTCGCCGTCTGACCAGTACAGGCCCGCTTCCCCCAGCCAGACCGCGTGCCGGGAAAGGTCGTGCCCGAAGCTCCGTTCCAGGCTGGCGGCAAGCTGTTTGATGGCCCGCGCCACGGTTACGTTGCTGAACACGATATGCGGGAAGGTCTCCGACGGGATAGTGATGCCCGCCACGGGCAGCCCTGTGGACGACAGCAGGCGGCGGGCCACTACGTCCGCCGGTTCCCCGTGCATGGCTTCCGTCACCGTGGTATCGATAAGCGCCTGTTCCAGCCCCACGGCCTGCACGCGGATGGTATCCGGTCCGGCAGGCTGAAAATCCTTCACCGTACCGGACCAGTCGTGCCAGGTGCCGCCTTCGCCCCGGTGCCCGAAGCGCACACGCACCGCCTGTTTTTTAGCGAGAGAGACCTGCACCGAGCCGTCCGCGTCCGGGATGTCCACTTCGCAGGTGGAGACCACGGCCCGGCGGCGCAGCGTCAGCACAATGCGCGGGCTGCGCAGCACTTCCACGCCGCCCACGTTGCAGCGGATGTTGATTCCTTCGATCATGGTTATTCCGCCGTGATGATAAGTTCGTCTTCCTTTGGTTCGGCGGCCTGTTTGGCCTTCTCCGCCGCCTGTTCCGCCAGTTCCTTGCTGGTGGGCGTCTTTGCCTGTGCCTTTTCCGTCTTGACCACAGGCGGATTGTGCTCCACAAAGCCCAGCGTGGCCGTGATTTCGTCCGTGGCGTCATTCTCCGCTGTCTGGAGCTTGGAGAAAACCACCTGCCGCACGCCCCGCGCCAGCAAGTGCCGGTTCGCCACCGTGTAGATTTGCGGGTTCGCCTTGTCGTCCACCTTGCGGAACATGCCGGAAAGCGTTTCCAGTTTGTCGTAGCAACTGGAATCCTCGTCCGTCACCAGGTACAGCGAAATCATGATGTCGCTGTCCTCAAAGCCCTGCGGCGTCTTTTTCTTGCCGGAGGAACCGTCCACCTTCTGTTCATCGAAGCGGACCTTGCCGTCCACGCGCAGGGAACGCAAAATGCCCGGCACCTCTTCCCCGGCCAGAGTCACCACGCCGTCTTCAAAGGTGATCAGCTTCGATGTTTGTTCCTGCCCGCCATTGGCCTGACTCATGCCATACCCTCCATCATGGAAATCTCCCCTTGCAGATATTGGCGCATGGCCTCCCCGAAGTCCTCCGCGTTCTGGACATTGGGCAGGATGATGTCCCCGTAAATACTGATGGTCTGGCCGCCCGTATCGCCGCCGGTACGCCGTGAACCGCCGCTTTGTTCAGCGTCCGGCACGTCAAAGGACGGCGCTTGCGGAATGACCACTTCCGGCGTTTCCATCTCAGGCATGGAAGGCAGTTCCGGAGCCGCCATGGCCGGAGCTTCCGGCATGGCAGGAACCGCAACTTCCAGTCCGGGCAGTTCCGGCACGGCTCCCGTGCGCAGCTCCAGAGGAGCGGGAGAGGGCAGCGTCGGGGCTTCCATTCTCAGCGGAGGCACGGCGGGGATTTCCGCTTCCATACGCAAAGGCGGCATATCCGGCACTGCGGCCTGCCGTACGGCGGCAGACAGTTCCGATGCTGCCGGAGTTTTCGGAAGATCCGGAACGGCGTCCTTTGCGGGGGTGCCGAGACCGTTCCACCAGTTGCGGATGGCCCCGCCCACGGCGGAAAGCGCGCCGGACACTTTGGAAACAAGCCCGCCCTGGGCACTGGTCACACCCTCGGCAAGCGTGGTCATCATGCGCGCCCCGGAAAGCGTGAGCTGAGAAAGCGGCCCCACATGGGCGTCCGAAAACGGCAGGTACTCACGCACCTTGGTAAATACACCTTCCACGGATTCCACCACGGATGACGCCATGCTCTTGATGCCGTCCACAAAGGTGGAAAGCAGTTTCGCCCCGGATTCAAAGAGGTTTAGCCCGCCGAAAAATTCCAGCACGGCGTTCCAGGCTTCCGTTATCTCAGCCAGCAGGGACGCCCCGAAGCCCGCGATACCGCCCACAATGGCGTCCCACGCGCCGGAAACAATGCCCTTGATGCCTTCCCATGCCGCGCTCGCCGCGCCACTGGCCGTATCCCACGCGCCTTGCAGACCGGAAAGGATGGATACGCCGAAGCCCGTAATGCCGGAAATGATGGAATCCCACGCCCCGGTAATCGTGCCCGTGATGGCGTCCCATTTCTCTACGGTCCAGGCCGCTATGCCGCCCCATAAATCATTCCACCACGCGGCAATTTCATCCCAGTTTTGAACAAGCCACGCCCCGGCGGCAATCAGACCCGCGATAGCAATGACAACCAGACCTATGGGATTGGCGCTCATGGCCGCGTTGAGAACCCACTGCACGGCGGCCCACGCCTTTGTCGCGGCAGATACCGCCACCATGACACCGCGCACGGCCAGAAGCGCGGCTTTCCAGGCCACAAACAGCCCCAGCACATAGCCGAGTACCTTTCCGAGATTCGACCAGGCGAAGGGGTCCGCTGCCGCGTTGGCTTCATTCGTGGCCCCGCCAAGGTCCAGCAGCCAGCCGCACAGCGCCGAAACGCCGTCTATCAGGTGCCCGATGACGGAAGCAAACAGCCTCACTCCGTCCACCAGCCAGGCAAAGCCCGTGGCCAGTCCTTCCAGCACTCCGCCAGCGATCTCTCCCAGGGCCGCGCCGAAGGCTTCCCAGGACGAGGCGGCGCTGGTCACTTCGTTGCCCGTGAACAGGCCGAACAGACCGGAAAGCGCCTGCATGAGTTCGGCCACTGCCAGACGCACGGGCACAAAAATAACGTCGATGCGCGCAAAGGCATTGGAAAGCGCCTTGCTGAATCCCTTGAACACCGCTTGGATACGGTACACCACGCGGGAAACCGTGGTCACAAGCCCCACCAGTCCGGCGGCCTTGATTTGCGTGGCCAGTTCGCCCCGGATTTCTCCGCTGCCGTCCTTGAGCGTCTGGAACACGGAAAGCACGCCCTTGACCGTCAACGTGATCTTGTTCCAGCATTCGTGCAGGTAATCCGCCATACCGCCGAAGTTGGTACGGTATGCGGCATAAAGCAGCCCCAGCACGGCAATGGCGGCATATATCGGCGCGCCAAGGCCAAGCAGCGCAGTTTTCAGCGGCAGCAGGGCCTTGCCCAGCATGGCGGGCAAAGCCGAAAAGAACCACATGGACGCGGAAAGCGCCGTCAGCACCACCAGCGCCGTGCCCATGGCTCCGGCCAGTTGCAGCAACCATTGTCCTGCCCTGGTCTCGGCTGCGGCCCGCAGCATGTCCACAAATACGCCCAGCTTCTCCGCCGCCCAGCCGATGGACGGCAGAAAGGCGTTTCCCACAGATATGGCAAGATTAGTCAGCTTGTTGGACAGAAGTTGCAGCGTGTTGGCAACGGTCTTGCTGCGTGTGTCGAACTCCGCCTGCATGGAACCGGCGTAGTTGGCCTTGTCCCCCACAAGCTCGAACGCCTGAGAGAGATTGCCCATGTTCTGCAGAAGCGGCGCGATACTGCCCAGCGCTTCCTGCCCGAACATGGTTGTGAGCAGCGACATTTGCAGTTCTTTGGGCTTGGCCGCTATGGCTTCAAGGACCTTGAAAATCGTTCCCTGCGCATCGGTCTGCATGTCCTTTGCCAGTTGCGTGGCGGACAGGCCGATGGACGCAAAGGCGGCGGCCTGGTCCTTGCTCATGGCCGTGCCCTTGACCAGCGTGGTGGTGAAGCTCTTGAGCGCCGTCGCCGCCACTTCCGGGCTGGCCCCGGCGGAAAGGAAGGCCGCGCCGAGCGCCGCCACCTTCGTTTCCGACAGGCCGCAGACCATGGCCACCGCGCCCACGCGCTGGATGACTTCACCCAACGCCGGAGCCGTCGCGTTCATGTTGTTGGAAAGGTGGTTCACCGCGTCGGCCAGGGAATAAACCTGCGGCAATGTCAGATTCATACCCGCGCGCCAGTCGGACATCATCTTGCCCGCCTGATCGCCCGTAAGATCGAAGGCCACGCCCATTTTCGCGGCCTGTTCCGCGAACTCAGCAAGGTCCTGTTTGGCCACCCCGGACTGCCCGGCTGCGGCAATAATGGCCGCTATGCCGTCCGCCGCCATGGGGATGCGTCCGGCCATATCCATGACCGTCTTGTTCATGGCCTGAAATTCGGACTGCGTCTCGAAGTTGACCACCTTCGCCACGTCGGCCATGGCCGATTCAAAGGCCATGGCCTTGCTCGCCGCCATGCCGAACGCCCCCAGCATGACTCCGGCGGCCAGCGCCACCGGAGCCATGGCCAGGGCAAGATTGCCCATGCGCTGTCCCAGCGTCGCCACGCCGCCTTCCACGCTTCGCATGGCGCGCCGTACCCGGTCCAGAGGGCCGGAAATCATGTCCACCAGGGACAACGTGGCAAATACGCTGAAAACTTCCATCTTACTTCTTCCGCGCGGAACTTCCGCGCCTGTTGCCGTGAATCATGCGGGCCAGCGTGGTGAAATATCGCTCTTCCATCCACGCAGCCTGACCTACCTGTGCCCGCCATTCGGTAATGTCCTCAGACGGGGCACAGTGCAGCCAGTGAAGAATCAGCGCGTCCCCCTGCCCGAAGGCATCCGGGGGCGGCGCTAGTTTCCCAGTTCGGCGGAAATGCCCACGCCCTTGATGATGGCCGTGGCAAAGCTGGTGGCGATGCCGGGATACTCTTCCATGGCGTCCGTGAGCGCCTGCTTGTCGTCGGGATGAACGCAATCCAGCACCAAATTGCGGGACGCCTGCCCGGCGTTTTTCGCCGCCTTGTCCTGCAAACGCTGGATTTGCAGCTTGGTGGGCTTGGCAAAGCGGAAGGAAAGGGTCACGTCCTGCGCCTCTTCCGCGTTTTCCCCGGACCACGGGTCGGAAAAGGTGTGCGAGAAGGAAACATACTTGCGGTTTTCAAGCTGAGACATGGAAAACTCCTTGATGTTGCTGCGGGCGGGATTGCCCGTGTTTCCTCCAGCATGGCACAAAACAAAGGAGCGCGCCCGGAAAGGACGCGCTCCATGCGAACAGTTTTTGAACGGAAAATCAGGCCAGGGACGACGTTTCCTTCTTGGCTGCCGTGCCGTTCCACAGGATAGGCTCCAGGATAGTGAACTCACAGGAAATGGGGCTGGCGTTGTCGTCGCCCTGGGAGGCCCCGCCGCCGTCGAACTTCGTAATCTTGCAGCTTTTCAAGGTGTCCACCACCGTGCCCATGTCGTTGTTGGCATAGGCCACAATGATGGTGAACGGCGTGTGGTCATACAGACCGCCGTTGCCCAGCAGGCTTTTCTTGAAGATTTCCCATTCGTCACGGTCCAGCACCATGGAGCCGGAAGCCTCATAGTTGCCACGGCCCCAGCCACGCGGCACGGCACCGCGTCCGTAACGCGCTTCAATACTTTGACCGTCGGAATACTTGATTTCCGTAATGCCCACGGCTTCCCCGCTGGGCAGCACGACGTGCATGTCTTCCCAGTCGTAGTTGCGTCCGTTGATTGCCATGATGCCCCCTTATGCGGCCATGCGCGGGTCGAAGGTGGAACCCGCGTACACATAGCGCGGGTAGAGCTTGATCTGGCGGATGATGCCAATGCCTATCAGGGTAATGTCCACGGCTACGCCGTTGTTGGCTATGTCCTGACCGGAGGCAATGTCCACCACATACGCCGCAAGCTCCCTGGGGTTGGCCTTGACCATGGTATCCAAGGCGTTTTCAAGGCTGGCCTGCAAATACGCCAGTCCCGTGGCGGAATCCGGGCGCAGCGGGTCCCCGGCTTCGTCGTACATGCTCTTGAGCGCCGCCACGCGCATGAGCCGCACGGCCTTGAACACCGTGCGCAGCACTTCCTCGTAGCGGTAATCGCTGGTGGCGTCCGCCATGGTGCGGGAATCGCCCCAATACACACCGTCAAGCCCGGCGTATTTCTTCGCCGTCAGATATCCGGCATCTTCCAGCGTGCTCTGCACGGCTTCCCATCCTTCCGGCAGGGAAAGCTGCGATACCGGTCCGTCCTTCACGCGGCCCGTGGCCCGCTGCACGGGAATGGACATCACGCGCCCGGCCTGCAAACCGCCCGCGTTGCGCAGCCGGCTGGCTCCCGTGCTGTCCGTGACTTCTCCGTACTGGCAGCAGACGGTAACGAACCGACCGGCAAAGCCCTGTTTCTCCGCCAGCAGATATGCGGCAAAGTCGTTCAGGTCTTCACCGTCGCGCGGAAGGCGCGTCTCCATCTTGAAGTACGTCGGGCGTTGCAGGTTCCAGAGTTCTTCCGCCTTGGTCTGCGCCGCTGTCCAGTCCACGGAATCCGTCTCCCCGGCGATATGGACAAATTCCACATCATACAGGGCAAGCGGGCTTTCCAGGGCGTCCATCACGTCCATGATGGACGGAGTGGGAGCCAGCAGGCGGCATTCGTAGGTGGTGCCCGCTGTATAGCTCCCGTCCGGGAACGTCACGGTCACGCCGAAATCTGAAAGCGTCAGCTTCCCATCCACAGGGATAGTACGCTCACGCTCGAAATTATCCCCGCCGTCCGTGGAAATCTGATAAGTGCCCGTGTTCAGGCCGCCGCCTTTGACAATCTGGATCACCAGCTCAGCCCCGGCCAGCACTCCGCCTTTCTCCGCCGCAACCGTCACCTGCGGACTGTCTTCATCGCCCACACGGCTGACCGGACCCACGGCGCAGCGTACCGTCACGACGTATTCCGCGTCGGCTTCCAGCTCCGCGTCCTCCGGGAATACCAGCGTGGCTCCGGTCGCGTCTTCACTGGTGCCGATGACTACCTGTTCGGAAGAGGGGCTTGCTTCTCCGAAGGTTTTTCCGCCGTCTGTGCTGATCTTCAGCGTGGCCGTACCGATGGCGCCGGGTGTTTCGACCTTTACCACGATATCCGCATTCTTCGCCGCCACACCGGAGACCTGGGGCGTCACCTCGCTACCTGTGACCACGGCATCGCTGATGTAGCCCGCCTGCTGCCCCTGTACGGGCACGGCCACGATGACAGGTTCCTGCCCGCCCGTGACAAGCATGTCCCGTACATGCTCCACCAGCGGCCCCGTGCCCAGCATATCTTCAAGGTTAGTGCGCTTGCCGATAAGATACGCCTTGCCCACGGTTCCCTTGGAGCATACGCCCGCCACAATGGCCTTGCCGTCCACGCCGCCCGGCGCAAGCCCGGACGTGCCGTCTATAAGATAGGTCAGTACGTCGCCCATAGTTACCTCCGTCCGCCACCGATACGGCGGTATTTCAGCTCTTCCAGTGCCGCGCGGTATGCCGCATCGCTTACCAGCTTGTCGTCCGTCCAGTCCATAAAGCGCAGAAGCGCCGCCTGCTGCCACGAAGGCACACGGTGCCGGTCCGCCAGAACGGAAAGACTTTCCAGCGCCGATCCGACGTTTTTCTTGGCAGACGCCACATCTTTTTCCGTATCAGCGGGCGCTTCCGTCGCTTCCATTGTTTCCGGCGTCTGCTCCCGCGCTTCTTCGACATGCTCTTCCTCCCTTTCGGGAACAGTCTGTTCCATTGTCTGCTCCGTGGTCATCCCGACTTCGGGAGCCTGGACTTCCTCGTTCATCTTCTTTTTCGTAGCCATTCCGGCCTCCTTATGCTTTTCTGATATGAGGATTGATAGTAAAGGATGGGATCAGGTCCTCCCTTTCCTCCGTGGTGATGCGTCCGGTGAATGTCAGTACAAAAAGGCGGCTCGCCCTGGTGAAAACTTCTATGACCGCATCCCCCACGCGCTTGTCCGGCGGGCGGGAAAACGTCGCCTTCCGCACTTGGATTTTTACCCAGTTGCCCCGGCTGTCGTTGCCGCCGCGCGGAAGCGCCGCAACAAACGCATAGGAAAAACGCTCCAGCCATTCCCGGTCTTCACTCAGCACGTTGACGTTTACCGGCAGTTCCACCACATACAGCTCCCGCTTGCGCACCAGCATCAGCTTTTCCGTGCCGTCCTCGCCTTTCACCGTCTCCCGGCTCACCCCCAGCTTGCGCCCTGTGCGTGTGTACTTTTCCGGCAGGAACTGCATTTCCACGCGAGGACGGTCTATGGTCAAATTGTCCTTTTTCACCGCCGCCATGACGCGGCCTTCCGGCAAGCCCGCCGCCAGCGCCGCCCGCGTAATGACTTCCGTTGCAAATGCCTGCATTCGTGTTCCTCCTACCGGGAGAAGGCGTTTTTCATGAAATCGGCCATGACCGCGCGAACCTCGTCCATATCTTTTTCAGAAACGCCAAGGTACGGACGGGCCGGAATGTCCGATCCCGGATGATTGACCTTCTTCCGCACGATTCCTCCGAAAGCCAGCGCCTTCTTGCGTTTGGGCCTGATAACGTGCGGGGATGTTTTGCCACCTTTCTGATGAATGCGTGCGTAAGGAAGATTGCTGCCCACCATGACTCTGTCCGGCAGTGCAAGGTAATCCAGGGAGTCACGAAGCGCGCTGCTGTCATCCAGCGTCTTGCCGCCTTCCTCGCGTGCCCGTGCCGAGGGCTCCCATTTTTTGCCTTCCGGGTCTTCTTCCGCGTCAAAGCGTTCATGCGTGCCGGACAAAAGCGTGTCGCCCACCACTTCCATAAGCGCCAGCCGCCGTGATTCCAGTCCACGGCCCGCCGTTTCCAATGCCCGGTCAAGGCCGCCCCAGTTCAGGGAAACGCCGTTGCGCGCCGCCATCACAGCCCCCGCAAATCAAACAGCGGCGGGCGACTCACCACGGCAAAGGTGGGGTCTTCCCGGTCCGGGTTCGCTTCCGAAAGCGGCAGCTTCTGTTTGCCGGAAACAATGTCTTCCAGAAGGTCCGTGCAATACTTCCACTGTTTTTGCAGGGGGAGCCATTCGTTGTCGCTGCTCGCCTCCGTATCCACCAAGGACGTGATACCTTCCACTACGCGGTACGCGCTGATGACGGCGGTGATGTAACGCACCAGTTCCGGCACATACGGCCAGGGTTGCGGATAGCGATAGGAAAGCGCGTCGCTTACCTCCCCGGATACGGCTTCGATGGTGCGCTCCACAAGGCCGGGGTTTTGCTCCTCGCAGGCCGCCACATATTTTGCGTGCAGCAGGTCGATGATATGTTCTCTACGGCATAACAGCATCGGATCTCCTCATGGAGGGGAAGCGGAAAGCGGACATACCCTTTTCTCGCGTTTTGGAATATTTTTAGAATAGTCTAAAAACTTTCTCCTTCCCCACGCCCGCCCCGGAAAGAAAAACGCCTCTCCGGGGCGCTCAGGGCGTTTTCTCGCTAATCGACCACTATCGCCTTGCAGCTCGCCCGCGAAGGACGCGCCGGAAGAGGCTTCGCCTGTCCGATGAGCATGATGCCGCTGTCGTCCTGGCGGGGCACAGGCACAATATGCAGCGGCGTGGCCGCGTTGTTGGCCGAAATGGAGTCAATGGCGCAGTACCATACCTTGCCAGGCTGATTCTTCGCCACTGCCAGCAGGGTCTTGGGCTCCAGCTTAGGCAGCCATTCCCCGTCGTCTTCCGGGTTCGGATACGTTTCATCCATGAAGCGGATGGTGTAACCGCCCACTTCCGCGCGCCCGTCTTTCAGCTCCAGGCGGTACGGCTTGCTTTCCGCCGTGGACGTGTACTTCTCCACAATGTCCAGCAGCACGGCTGCCACGTCAGGCCCGGCCCAGAACTCTACGCTTCCGCCAAGCCCGGCGTGTTTCACTTCCTGCTCCATGCCTCGCAGCAGTCGGTACACGTCCGAAACTTTGGAAGAGGTCGTCAGCTTCGCGGCAGGTTCAAAGGAAAGCAGCGGGCCGTAGTCGATTTCATAGACTTCACGGCGTCCACCTTCCATGTCCACGGGCCAGGTCAGTTTGCCCGTGGATGCCACCACGGAACACATACCCTCAACGGTATTGCGCACGGTCTGGCGAATCTGATCCACCTTGCGCGTGCGCCAGGCCGTCAGCGCCGCCTTGTTCCCGAAAAGCACGCGCAAGTCGTTCAGCTCGCTGGCTGATACCGGAATCTGCACCTTGATGGGCAGCGGGGCCACGAACTCCATGTCCACGCTTTCGCCCTTCAACGAAACGGGCGTACCGTCACGCCGCACCACCGGAACCGACTGCACCACGGCTTTCAGCTCGGAAATACCGATAAGCGGCAGCGGATGCGTGGGTCTGTCTTTGAAAAGATTGTCCATGACCGTGGTTTCCAGCGGCGGCAGCGACTCCAGCGATGCCGCAATGGCATCCGGCGTAAAAAGTCCTTTCAGATGCGCAAGCATAATGATTCCTTTATGTTAGACTGTTTTAGACTACACGGCGAACACGCCGCGCCGCGCAAGGGAGGCAAGCTGGCCATTGGTAGGAACCTGGCCGTCCCCGGTCTTCAGAACACGCGCCTTGACCGTGCCGTGTACCACGCACGCGGCGGATTTCTCTCCGTTTTTCCCGGTGGGGTCGCAGGGCAGGTCCACCACGGCGCACGGCTCCGCCGTGTCCGCATACTTGAAAGGCGTGTACAGCACGTCGGACAGAACCAGCGTAACGGTAAGCGTATCCCCGGAAGAGGGCGAACCTTCCGGCGTCACGCCGTACTCCGAAAGCGTGGCCGACTGCCCCGAAAGTTTCCATTCCGAGTCGTAGGAAAAAACATAGGTGCCTACCTTGCTCCCTACCTTGGCCGCAAAAGTCGCGGCATCGACGCTGGCTCCCGTCACGCCGCTGCTTTCTTCCCCTATGGCGGCGCTCGCACCGTACACGTCCACGGCTTTCAGCAGCGTGCCCACGGCAAGGGAGGCCGTCACGTCTTCCGAAAGCGGCAGATGATGGATGATCGCGGGATGGTTGTCCGTGGCGGCCCGTTCGCCGCCGAAACTGAATGTTCCAAGATGCCCTTCATTCATGGCGTATCCTCCTACAGTTTGGCCGCCATCTTGGCGTAATCAAAGCCGGGTTCGCCGCCCGTATGGGACGGAGGCGCGGAAAAGTTGAAAGCCCGTTCATCCACGGGGCGTGCTTCCAGTTCGCGGAAATAGCGTTCTTCCATGCTCAGGCTTTCCGTTTTTCCGTCCGGGGCCGCAAAGTCCACGGTTCCCGTCTGCGTCGCCAGCTTGGCCGCAAAGTCCAGAACGGAGGCTTTTTCGGCGGGCTTCACCTTCCCGGCTTTCACCAGCTCGGAAACGCGCGCCTCCCGACGCTCGCCTTCCACCTTTTCTCGGTAGGCGGCAAAGTCCGCGTGCGCCTGGTCCGCCTTCTTTTCCGCGTCGGCTTTGGCGCTTTCGGCCTTTTCCTTGTCCTGTTTGCTGCTTTCAGCCTGCTTTTTCAGGCTCGCGTTTTCCGCTTTCAGCGTCTCAAGCTGCGCCGTGAGCTGACCCACCTGCCGTTGCAGTTCCTCAATACTCATGCTGTCTCCTTCGCCGCGCGGGGCGGCAAATTCCACGGTTATGGCGTCGCCGCCGTCTGCAAATTCCACAGCGGCCAGCCCGTCTATGGCCGGTTGCGCCGCTCCCAGAAGCGCCACATGCCGTAGGCTCACCCGGTCCGGCATCAGACTCATACTCACATGCCGGTAGCGCCCCCTGGCCACCAGGTCCCTAACTTCGTCCGGCACCTGGGAGAAGCTGGCGTACAGCCTGCCGCCTTCGCTTTTCAGCCGGTCCACCCAGCCGAAGGCCGGAGCCCTGTCGCTTTGCGGATGCCCGAAACAGAGCGGCGCGTCCCGTTTTTGCGGATCGTAACTCCGCGCTATGGCGTCCAGGTCTCCCGCTGTAAACGTCTGTTCGCGCCCGGAGCTATCCGTAAATGTCCCCGTGCGGGCTATCTCGATCCATTTGTTCTCCATGAAAAAAAAGCCCCTGTTTCCGTCACTATGACAGGAAAGCAGGGGCTCCGCCCGGAAAGGGCGCGTTCCATGCGAACTATTTTCAGACGCCTTCCGCGTCGTCTTTTCCGCACGATAAATGAGAATACTAGAAAGAATTTGATGGACAACAAAAAAGCCGCCTTTCGGCGGCTCTCCAACGCACTAGACTATTACCCAGCTACCATCCCAGGAAAAACTTTCAAAAGACTCTCTTTCCAGGGCTGGACCAGGCGGCGGCAGGACAAGCCCGCACTTGCCTGATGCTTTGTGTACGGCGCAAAGCACATAGCCATCATCTCGATTTTCTTTATCGGAATAGACGGCCCCTTCAATAATGAAAGTATCCGGTGTTTCCGCAAAAGTATTGCCGACCCAGAGCTTGGGATAGTCCGCATCTATATCTTGCGACAATCGCTGTCGAACAAGGTCTTTTGCTTCTGTTTCAGTCATGGCTTATTCCTTGCTGGCTACTTGTGCCCAGTCCATATCTTGATTCAGCTCCAGGTCATCCATCCTGTACCAGGAATAACCAAAACTCCTGTGGGCCTTGCCGAGTGTCTCATCACCGATTTTACCCGTTTGCGGATCCATGAAAATCAGCTTGCCGTTTATCTTTTCGCAAACCGTCGTGTGTCCGCTGCGACTTTTTCCCGGCCACGCCCATATTATGCCTACCCTTGCGCCATCTGGCAAGTCTTTCAGAGCCTTGAGCAAGTCCGTTTTATTCAAAACCGGATGCCTTCCCCAGACCCCTTTGACCTGCGGAGAATCGAAGCACTCATAGCCATAAAGGCAGGCATTTGCCTTCCCGTCATACTGGTTTCGTTTTGGCATAGCCGTTACAGGATATCCCCGCCGTCGTAATTCATAGACCGGAACACAGCGCTGACAGTTGATTTGATATGCCGTATCCACATGAAAATTGGGGTTCGCCTTTTCCGCCGCTTCCCTGTAGTCCATAGGCGGACCTTTCCTGATTCCGAGGGCTTTTTCCACGGTATCGGAAGTTGTCGAAGCCGGGCCGCGCTGTTCCGCATAGCTCTTTTTGTTCAGGTCCGGGTACTTTTTGAGGTCCAGGCCGTCCAGCCAGTCCATGCCCGGATTGCCACGGAAGCCCTTGTCCGCACCGGGAAAATGCACGAAATACTCATAGCCGGTCTTCGGGTCCTTCCAGACGCCGGATTTCGGCATCTCCTTCTGTACCGTCAGACCGCGCTTTTCCACTTGCCTGGAAGAAAGCGTCACCACATGACAATGACAACGGAAGCCGTTGGGCGGGTAGTTCGTTTTCCAGAACTCGTGATCCACGGGATAGACAAGCAGGTGCAGAATGGCATGGCTTGGCCGGGTGCGGACCATGCGCGCCACATATTGCAGATAGGGACGGGACGCCTTGACCGCCTGAATCTTTTTCCAGCGTCCGGCGGCGTAGGCCGACTGCATATTGGTTCGGAATATGAGTTCCACGCGCCGGTCGTGCCAGCCTTCCGCGCGTATGGCATCCGTGATGCGATCCCGGAAAGAGTCCAGAGTTTCCCCGTTTTCAAGCGCGGCCTGGATGCCGTCGCTCACCATTTGCACCAGGTCACGCCGTGCCAGTCCTGTGACATAGAACGCGCGTTGTCTCGCTCCTTCCGTCAATGCCCTGGCTTCCGCATCCGTCAGTTTGGCGCGTTGCTTCCACCAGGCTATGGCGGCTTCCGGCGTGACGCCTTCGTCAATGATTTCCCAGCCCGGCAGCTTCATGCGTCATCCTCTTCCTCTTCTTCCCGCACGGCTCCCGCACCGTGTCCGGCAGCCGCCGTCATGGTGAGGGCCAGGAACCTTTCCAGCTCGTCCGGCTTCATGGAGGGGGCCAGCAGTTCCGCCAGAGCTTCTTCCAGCTCGTCGAAACTCTTTGCCTCCCTGACCGCATTCTCAACTTCCGTGACAAAATCCGTGCTGGCACGGAGCGTGGAGGGCAACAATTTCCCTATGGCCGCGTCAAGCTCTTTCTGAGCCTTGTCGGCCAGTGTTTCTCTGTCCGCCGGAGCCGAAAAATCCGCGTTTCCCTCCATCGGCGGCATGGCTTCATCCTCAAGCGTGAACTCCTCCGGCTTGAGGCCAAAACGACCGGTGAAGTATTCCCGCGTGAACTTCGCGCCCATTTCCCGGATTTTCTTGCCAAGGTCAGCCTGCACGTTCAAATCTTCGGGTTCGTCATACTCTGCCAGCGGCGCAAAAACGCCAGGCCCGGCGTTGACCTGAGCATACAGCCAGGCGATCTCGTTCCAAGCGTCCGTGACCATGGCCTTGTCCGCGTCCGCCAGGTCGTCGGCCACACTCTTGTGCGCTTCCGTGGCCGCCAGACTGTTCTTGCCGTCGGTTTCAATGGTCAGCGTCTGCCCCATGAGAACCTTGCTGATAGCTCTGTCCTGCCTGGCCAGAAAGTCCTCATGAATCGCACCCTGCGTCTGCCCCGCGCTTTCCAGCTTGACATTCGCCCCGTGCGGGATGACGGCCACGGCATCCTGCACCATGCGTGAAAGCCCGCGCGCCATGTCCCGCTTTTCCGGCTCTTTTGCCTGCGCCGGGGCCTCGCCTACCACCCAGGGCATCCCGTGCCGTTCCACAAAGCGGGCGTAAAACGTGAGACCGCCGCGCTTGAAGCTCACCGGCCACAGGCAGCGAGAGAGCAGGCGCAGACCATAGGGATTGTCGTAGGTAGCATGATGCGTGACGAACACGAACTTGCCCGGAGGCAGGGGACGCGGGTCCGCGCAATACAGACCGTATTCCCCCACGAACACGGGATTGTTGCGGCTATCGAACCGGAACCAGTGATAAGGCTTCGGCACAATGTCCACGATATGCCACCAGTCCCCGTCGAAGCGCCAGACAAGTTCCATAGGCGTAAAACCGTAAAAGGGGGCATCCAGCATCCCGGTAATGATTGTGCGCAGGTTGGCGCGCTCAAGGTCCCGCATGAAACGCCGGTGCAGTTCCTCCGCTTCCGGTGTGGGCGTTTCGCCCTCCGGCGCTCCGGCACGAAACGACAGGTGAGGACAGTTCAATACCCTGTTCTTGCGGGAGAGCATGGCCGTCGTCACCTGGTCATCCGCAGAAAGTTCCCGCAGCACGTCCGCCTCGTCCCCGCGCTTGCGCAGCACCGGGTCCGGGTCAGGCAGGGTGTTCAGCCAGCCGTCCAGTTCCCCGAAAAACATCCCCGCGTTTTGCCGCGTCGCCAGTTCCGTGCTCAAATCCGCCGCACTGAACGGCACAAAGGTTCCGTCTGCGTTGTACAGTCCGCCGGTACTCATACCGCCTCCGCCAGCAGCGCCACACAGACCGGCAACAGCCAGTCCAGCAGCGATTTGCGGTTCCAGACGCGCGGATCGAACCCGCCCCACCAGGGCATATTGTCCCGGTGTCCGTTCCCGTAAGCGTCAATCCAGCGATATTCCGCCTGCGCATGTTCGCGCCCTGTATAAAACGCGGCGCACAGCCAGGCCAGCGCCGGAATATGGCAAAGCCAACCGGCGACAGCGAAAAGTAGTGTGATAACGGCATGAAGCATGAAAAAGACCTCCGTTTTCCCGCCATTGTGGCAAAAAAACGGAGGCCATGCCCGGAAAGGGCGCGAACCATGCGAAGGATTTTACCAGCCGTTGAAATTGAAGCCGCTCATGGGGATCCCCACATATTCCCACGGCTCCGAGCTGCCCAGCTCCCTGCGTGCGTCCAGCATCATGGCACAGGCCACGGCGCTGTCGCCGTGCCTGCCGCCTGTTTTGTCCTTTGTCCGCTGCTCAGGAACACGGGCTACGCCTTTCATCACTCGAAGACTGCGAAAATCCGAAAGTATGCCCGCGTCCTTCGGTAAAATCAGCGTTTTGTCCTCTATCCCCGCTTTGAGCAGCGGCATGGTCTCCCGATACCAGCCTTCGGAAATCATGACTTCCCGAACCCGGCCAGGCCCGTACTGCTGCCGGGCCGCTTCCGCAAGGGCCGAACCGTTCCCCCGTGCGTCCAGCGATACGCCGGAAAAACGCGGCAAGGCGTCCAGCACGGCGAAAAGAATCTGCTGTTGCGTTCTGTGCGGGCAGTTGCGCAGCTCCAGCACAAAGGGCGGCACAAGGCGCAAATCCTTTTCTTCCGTCGCGGGCCAGAATACGGAGAGGTCGCCGCTGCGGCCAAAGTCCACGCCGCAGAAATGCGCCCGGTCTTTCGGCAGGCCGGAGAGAAGAGGTTCAAGCTGTTCCGCTATCCAGCCTTTTGTGTAGCGTTCCGCCACCGGCAGCGGCCAGTCCACAAAGTCGCCGGCTGGCGGCGTCCATGTCAGCACGGGAGCCGCCTCCATACAGGCTTCAATCATGCCGGTGGTCAGATAGGCCCCGGAAGACTGCCGGGGAATGCAGAAAAGTTCTTCGTCCGCGCCGTCGCCATACGTCTTGATAAGATCGGCACGCCAGGCTTCTTCCGCCTCCGGCGTCCAGTCCTGCTTCGTCACCCGGCAGATACGCCGGTACAGTCCGGCGGAAAGCGCATCATCCAGTGTAATGCGGTGCAGACTGTAGGGCAGGTTTCCGGCGCGCACGTCCTGGATCAGCTCATTGAAAGGGTTTTCCGCCCCGTCATGCGTGGAAATGATGATGACCTGCCCGCCCCACATGAGCAGCGCCAGCGCCGCCTTCAAAAGTTCCGGCAGGTCTTCCACAAAGGCCGCTTCGTCGATGATGACGCGCCCCTGTTTGCCTCGCAGATTGGAAGGTCGGTTCGACAGCGCAAGTATCTTGTGCCCGCTGGCAAAGTCGATACGGAAAGCCTTGATTTCCCGCTCGTCCCCGTCGCGGAAAATATCTTCGTTCACCTTCCCGGCCACGATTTGCAACTTTTTCGCCCATTCCGCACAGGTGTCGATATACTCCCGCGTCATGTCCTGATTGAACGAAATATACAGCACGTCCATGCCGTCCCGACCGGAGGTCGAGGCTTTCAGCACGTCGTCCAGCGCCTGTGCCCAGGTCAGGCCGATACGGCGGGATTTTTCCACCACTTTGACCGGCGATTTGTCCCCCAGCCATGCCTTTTGATACGGCAGCAACACGTCGCCCAGTTCCATACGCGCCCCCTAACTTGTGCCGAGGATTTCCCGGATGGCCTGCGCGTTTTCCGGCGATAGCGCCTTGTCGCGGCTTTCTTCCTTTTCTTTCGGCAACCGCGCTTCCAGTTCTCCCAGAAGTTCCAGGCAGCGTTTCACGTCCTGTACCGTGGCGGCATTGATTTTTCCCGGATCGGACAAAGCCATGCCCACCTTGTTGCGCACGGCTTCACGCAACGCGGCCACAGCGTCCGCCTGCGTGGCAATATGAGGCCGTGCTTCCGGCTCGGAGAAGGAAGGTATCTTGCCCGCTGCCGCAAGTTCCGCCTGCTTCAATGCCAAGGATTCCAGGCTGGCCACGGCAAAGGCCACCTGCGAGGCTTCCTTGCCGTCCTCAGCCTCAAGCAGACGTTGCAAGATGGCCTTTCGCCCCATGACGGTGTTGAAACGTATCTCACTTTCCACCTGCGCCAGTTCCTCACGACGTTCACGCCAGCGGTATTTGTCCGCCCAGCGTTTCAACGTGGAAGTGGCCACGCCCGTCAGTTCGGAAACTCGCTCGAAGGACAGGCGATCCATGCAGTACAGTTCCTGAGCCCGCCACACGGTGCCCGGTTCATGTTCCCAGCCCATGTCAGTCTCCGAGTTCACGGCTCAGAATGGCTATACGCCTGTTCACGCCGTCAAGCTCCATCAGCCGTTCGTTCAGTTTGACGCCCAACGCTGCAATATATTCTCCCTGCAATTCTTCCAAAGGATGAATTATGGAAAGGGCTGACAGCAAGCTGTCCCGGTGGGACTGTATCTCAGCCTCAATAATCTTCCGTCGCCTCCGCAGCTCTTCCCGCTGCCCGATTTCCTCCAGCCTGCTCACATTTTACTCCTTGTTTCCACGATGGTGGAAAGGTGTTCCACAGCGCGCGTGTTATTCACGACCAAAGTCTGCAACGCATCGGTCATCCTTTCGTAATTTTTTACCAAGGTCACATTTTTGCGGTAATACTCCGCGACTTCGTCATGTTTTTTGTTCATTTCCCGCAAGCTGGTCTCAAATTTTTCTGTCATCACCCGCAGACTTTCCTGGGTATCTTCCCGATAGGCTTCCAGTACCTTGGACACTCGCTTGCCGTGCTTGTAGTCCAGGACAAAAATCACGGCAATGACGAGAGCGGGAATAGAGGCCAGCACAAGAAGGATGCCGGGCACGCCCAGAGAAAACAGTGCTTCCAGCAAAGGCAGCGCAGCACTTACGGCAGCAGACATATCACTCATAATTTTCCCCGTGCCTGCTCACAGCGCAGCGCCGCGTTCAGGCCGTCTATGTAAGCCCGGATTTTATCGTCCCTTTCCAATAAGCAGGAAATATTCTCCGGGCTGTCCAGCGGCTCCGTCGCGTCCAGGTCCGGCAAAAGCGGAGCAGACGGGGACGGGCAGTCGGGCAGGTTGATAACAAGCGGTGCGGCCTGCTTACCGCATCCGCTACAAAGGACGATTAAGGCGCTCAACAGCGCGACGGCGCGTTTCATCGTCCACCACCTTGGCCTTTTCTTCTACGGTGCGGGCACGCGGCCTGGCCTGCTTTACAATAGATGTTCGTTCCGCCGCGTCTCGCGCGGCTTTTGTCTCCCGGTCCAGGCACAGGCGGGCATTTTCCGCCTGCGCTTCCGCGTCCTTCCGGTACGCTTCCGCCGCTGTTTTCCACTGGTCGCGTTCCAAGGCTGTGGCGGCATGATGCAGCCTTTCCTTGTCAAGCGCGCCCTTAGTAAGCAACAGAGAGTAGGAAATAGCCACCAGCGCGAATACAGTTCCTATCCCGATCAGCCGGAGCATCATAACCGCGCCTCATCTTCCACGCCCGGCCCCCAGCCCGCCTTGATATAGGCGTATTGCCGTTCTTCCAGGATCAGACGGGGATAGTTGCGGTTTTCCTTCCACGCCGCTGCGGAACGTCCCGCATTGACATTTTCAACAGCTCCGAACCAGCGGCTCGCATCCATGTTCAGCTTTCGGGCTTTGGACTTGTCCCGGTTCACCCAGCCCTGGCCGCCGTTGTAGGCGGAAAGCGTGAACGCCATGCGCTCGTAAGCGCTCGCACCGTCGTTGCGTTCCCACAGCCACTTGTCATAGGTGCAGAGCGCCCGCAGGCTCCAGCCCGGATTAAACGGTTCTGGATTCCCCGTCTCCGGGGCGACTTTCGGCAGCCATGCCGCTGTGGACGGCATGAATTGCGCCAGACCCTGCGCGCCTACATGGGAGACCGTGCGATTGCGCCACCAGCTTTCCGTATGGACCTGAGCGGCGAAAACGGCCACAGGTGCGTCCATCCCCCAGGTAGCGTGCGCTGCACGAACAAGCGTTGCCCGGTACTGCTGCGCCGCGCGGGGTATCGTCACGTCAGCGGCGTGGGCCAAGGTTGCAAACAGCAGAAGCGCCAGCAGCCAACCCACGCCCAAAAGAAAACCCACGCTCAGGGTCTCCAGCGTATTGCAGGCGCACGCCGTCAGAAGCCGGACGTATTTCTTGATCCGCTCACGCATGACTACAGCCCCAGCGCCACGGCCAACACAAAAGCCGCAATAATGCAGGCCCGGCGGAGCATGGCCGCGCAGAACGGACGAAAGTAACCGGTGGCAATGGGAAAGTCCGGCTGGCCGTCATCCCCCGTGGCTTCCGGGTCTTCCCGCCAGTCTTTGTCCAGATAGGAAGACGGCAACGCATAGGGGAACGCCAGAAAGTCAAAAGCCATACCCGCAATGGCCGCCACCATGACCAGCGCCAGCTTGTAGGCCACAACAGGCCCCTGATAAGGAGAAAGGAAAACCAGTCCCGCCAGCAGAACAAGGCCGCTCACGATGAAAGCGGCCAGCAGATACCGGGGATTGCAAAGAAACTTCTTCATGAAAAACTGCTCCTTTCCGCGCTCGTTTCGGAATGACCCGCCGGAATAAATCCGGCGGGGAAGGGAGGAACGGACCGGACGCGAAAACGGCCCGTCACGGCAATCATGCCATGGCGGGCCGCTTCATGCCCGGAAAGGGCGCGAGCTATGCGAACTTTTTTTTCACTCGTCAAAATCACCTCGAAGTTCCTTGACCTCCTTGGACCGGACGCGGACAGGACTGTCCTTGAGCCGTATCAGTTTTCCCTCGGCTATATAGTCGTAAATGGTGCGCTCCGAAACATTCAGGCAATAAGCCGCCTGCCTCACGTTCAATATGTCGTGACGGTTGACCATTTCCTGCGGCGTCAAAGAATAGGGCTGTTCAGAAGGTATGCTGGAATAGCGTATGGGCAGCGGAAGGGGAAAGCCCGCCGGACGTTTAAGCGTACAGTGATCCGCGCATCCGATGCAGCAAAACACGTCTCCGCGCACGAACCAGAACGGCTTGCGCCGGTTCCCGCGCAATACGTGCGTGCAGCCGAGCCTTTCATACACACTGCGTTCAGGTTCAGCGTCGTAAGGGCGCCATCCTTCCCTGGTCAGCGTCACAATTTCCCGTATCCGCATTTTCGACATATCATCCCCCTTGAAACACCCTGAAAAACAGCTCCTTGCTTTCTCGTTCCGTCTGTTCCCGGCAGGAAAGGCACTCCCTGCGGTCAAGGCGGCGACAATGGGAACAACGGATTTCCTGCAACGCCTTTCCCACAACTTCCGGCGTCACGTCTCTGCCCCGTGGGCTTTCTCCGTCCTCGGAAAGTGCCGCCTGAATCCTTGCCGCCTGCTCATGCCATTTTCCAGGATAACGACCGGAAAGCACCAGATACACTGTTGCCCGCTTCATTTCCGGGTGTGCCCGGCAAAAGGCGTACACGCTCCGATAGCGGGCCAGCACCGCATCTTTCAGCTCACTGGCCGTCATCATGCCGACGCTTCCGCTCAAAAGACTTTTCCCGACGCTGTAAGTCCGATAACAGCGTTGAAATCTGCTCGCCGTTCTGCATCCAGACAAAGTAATGGATGCCGAATGCACGCTTGACCCTGGTATTCAGGGAAGTCATGGAGTAACCCAGCTTGCGCCATATCGCCAGAATCTGTCGTTTTTCTGCCGCATACGGCATGGAGTCCGTGATTTCTATAAAATCGGGGCGACTTAGCGGAGTCACGCGACCATTCCGACTTTTTGCGGGCGCTGTGTAGGTCACGCCGTAGCGCACGGCAAAATGCTGTACCAGTCGGGAAAGCTGATGGATAGTCATATCCTTGCGGCTGGATACGCCGAACTCTGAACGCAGCAAGGCCCGGAAGGCTTCCTCATCCATGTACGGAAGCTGCTTGCGGGCAATCTCAATCTTGCGATACAAACCAAGGCGCATGTGCTGGTTATCCACGGCGACGCTCCTTGTGTACGGTCACATCTTCCACCGGCACGAACACGCGCTTTCCTCCCAGCGAGACGTTGACAACCCAACGTCCCGCATAATCCAGAATCGGATCGGAGTTCGTCCAGGTTCCTTCAAAAAAGCCGTCCGCGCGCCGCACAGACACGCGGGAATTGCAGGGAATGTCAGGGGCCGGGGCGGGAGTTTCCAGCCCGCACAAGGCAAGTTCCGCCGCCAGACGGGCTATTCCGTCCCGGTCGAAGAAGCGCGGCACGCCGTCTTCCCTATCAAGCCAGCGCCGGGCCAGCCGCACGCGGTAAGAACCTTCCGGGCCGCCGTGCAACGGAGCCGGGGAAAGCTCCAGCTTCGCGCGATCTTCCCCGTTGCGCACGCTGATGGACGCGCAGAATTTTCGGTTGTCCTTCCGCATGATCTTACCTCATGGCGGTATGCTTCACGCGGTCTCGAAGTTCCGCTTTCTTGGCATTGTTGAAGCGGTCCACCGTACCCACCAAATAACCCGTGATACGCCGGATGCGCTCGAACTTTACGCCTTCGCCAATGTAAATTTTCCCGTCCCGCTCAATGCTGGGAAGGTTCGGTATTACTTCCGTCATTGTTCTGTCTCATGGCTGCTCGTCAGGCCCGGTGCGCCACCGCCGGACGACGGCCCATGCGGGGCCGTTTCGCTACAGAATATCCATGAATGCTTTTATGAAGGCTTCCGCCTGCGGTGCGACGATGGCGTTACCATAACCGCGCAGTCGTCCCACTCTGGCGGTAGTCCCATGAGCCAGCGGGCAAGAGCCGGGTTCAACTGGCCGCCACTTTCCATCCCGGCACAGGAGCCAGTCAGCATTTCGCCAGAAACCGTCAGTCGGCAGGGATACGCCGTTGCAGCCTGCCGTGGAAGCTGATCTGTCCTGTTTCTGCCGTCCGGCCTCTTCGTCGCCATGCCCGGTGTATCCTTCCAGTCCCTTGCCGACGGTGTTGCCCAGCCCGCCAGAAAAACCATGTCCTCCAGTCGACTTTTGCGATCGAACGCCCTTGACGGGTTGCCCGTGGAATGCCCCGTTTCCGCGGAACGCGGTGTCGGCCAGCCCGATAACTCCACCGCCGTCTGCAAGTTCAGCCCTCCCTCCCGATTTCTGGAGCCTGCTCCGGTGTAACTGTTCCCCGTCGGCGTAGGCCACCCAGTAGAGCCGTTGTCTGATATGCGGCGCGCCGAAGCCCGCAGCGCAGGCATCCACCGCCCCGCAGGCGTAACCCGCTCCTTCCAGGTCAGACGATACAAGGTCGAGCCATGCAAGGCCGTCACGGCTCGCAACCTGCTCGCCAAAGATTGTGACAGGCCGGCACTGGCCGATGAGATGGAAGAACGCGGGCCACAGGTGCCGCTCGTCAGCAGTCCCTTTTCTTTTGCCTGCCGCGCTGAAAGGCTGGCAGGGACAGGAACCTGTCCATACGGGACGGTCATCCGGCCATCCTGCGCAACGCAGAGCATGGGACCAGACTCCGATTCCGGCGAAAAAATGACATTGCCTGAATCCGGCAAGGTCGGAAGGCACGACATCTTCAATGCTCCTTGTGTCAACTTCTCCCGGCGCGATATGTCCGGCTTTTATCAGCTCCCGCAACCATGCAGCGGCAAACGGGTCTATCTCGTTATAATAGGCGCTCATAGTCATTCCCTGGCTGCTCGTCAGGCCGGAGTCGCCACGCTCCGGCGACGGCCCCAAGAGGGGCCGTTTCGCTTTAGCTATTCCTCGTCCGGAGCCGTATCGCTGTCACCCCTGAGCCATGCCAAAGTATCCACGATTCCCTGTTCATAACTCATGCCGGGATAGCGGGTGTCTTCGTCAATACCTTCCACGGCCCAGTTTTCCACGCGGACAATTTCGGTTTCAGTTCTTACGATTTTCATGGTCACATCTCCTTTTGGTGTATTCAGAACAACGAAAGTTGCTCCATTTTTGCCACTGTTTTTGTGTCAGTTTTGACACACACCGCACTATCCTTCTTTGGCTTCGGCGGCGTCTCCAGCTCGGAAAAGTGCCCGCGCAGCCATTGTGCCGCCTGTTCCTTATCCCAGGTCTGGATGCTCCCTCCCCAGACTAGGCTCCTCCGTGTTTCCCATGCTCCGCGTACTTCCAGGGCAAGATGATTTCCCCACAGCACTATCCCGTCCAGATTGAAAAACATGAGGTTCAAGGCAGTCATTCGTGCGCAGTTCAGGTCTATGTCCTGACCTACGAATATTGCCCGTCCGTTCTGCTCGAACGTCTGTTCCTTGGCCGCCGCTATCAGGCAGGCTCCCGCGCCGCAGGCGGGGTCAAGAACCTTGAAACGGCCCGTTTCCGGCGGTGCCGTGTGCGTTATCCTGGCCATAAGTCGCGCCACGGAAGACGGAGTGAAATACTGACCGGTGTAATGGTTCGCCGCGTATTCTTCATACAGCGGCCCCAGCGTTTCCTCACTTGTCGCCCGCATATAATCCAGAAGGTAGGCAGTGGCGTTAGCGAAGTGATCCGCCGCCCTTTGCCCCACCGGTTCCGTATTGCGGTACTGCCCCATGATTTCCAGATACGGCGGGTCGTCCCGTTGAAAGGCATAAAACATAAGCCCCACCCAGTCTTCAAACACGCGATAACCGTTGTGTCCCTTGCCGATTATGGCATCAAGTTCCTTGCGAACCGGGTTCAATCCCGGATTGACTCTCTGATTGCTTTTCTTGCTCATGGCTGCTCGTCAGGCCCTGCGCACCACCGCCGGGCGACCGCGCCGCCCTTGGAAGTGGGCGGGCGGTTTCGCTTTTACGGCTTCATTGCCTCTTTCAAATCTTTGCAGGCGGTGAACGTCACCGCCTTATGTGCCGGAATATCCAGCGTCTCCCCGGTTCGCGGATTGCGTCCATGACGGGCCGCAATATCTTTGCTTTTGAGCTTTCCCAGACCGGGCAGCGGGATTTCCCCGCCGCCCAGCAGTTCGGCGGCGGCCACGTCGCCCAGCGCGTCCAGAACGGTTTCCACCATGACGACGCTCACGTTCCTGTCGGGATGCGCCGTGCGCACCGCCTGTGCCACTGCCTTGATAAGTTCCTGTTTTGTCATAAGTCCTCCTGAGTTATGGAATGTTTCGATATACAATATCCCGGCTGTATCCGGCCCTGATAAGCAGCGCCCGCGCCATATCCCGGATGGTTCGGCAAGCCTTGTCACGCTGGCCGGGGCTTGCCTGCTTCCATTCCTGGTTCCGGGCTATCTCCGGCAGGTCTTCCGGCCTGAACCCCTTGTGCGTCACCACGTTATGCGCGTACTTTGCTGCTAACGCTTCCAGTTCGCTTTTTCTGTACAGGTCACGCCCCATTGCAGCTCTCCTAGACGGTTTCCGGCACCTCTTCTTTCTTGATTTCTATGAAGAACGTGTCCGATTGCTGCCGTTTCAGCCCCACCAGCTCCAGACGTTCGTCCGGCCAGCCCAGCGCCGCGTCCTTGTTGATTTCTTCCTTGGTGCGGATACCGTCCGAAAGGTTGTATTGATGCAGCCTTTCCAGTGTCATTTCCGCCGTCACGCCGCGCATCTGGACTATTTTCGTGCTGGCTCTGAACCCGATCACGCCGAATCCGAGGTCGAGGCTCTTGCTTTTGATGAACAGTTCCTGCCGGTTGAGTTTGCCGTACACCGTCACCGCGTCCGACAGTTCCTTGCGTCGCGCCTGCAATGGCCCGGCAAGCTGGCTGGCCTTGGCTTTCGCCCCGTCCACGGCTTCCCGCATCTCATTCTCGATAGCGGAAAGTTTACGGTCGATGGCTGCCATTTCCGCCAGCGCGCCCTCACACTGCGCCCGGTCAAGCACCATGTATGGGTCTGGCTTGATGCGCGCCATTAGCCCACCTCCCTGATGGAGCTTGCCGGGAACACGCCCGACGCGCTGATGCCCCGTGCGACCAGCCGCAGATTCATGGCGGGTGCGGCGATTTCCGCTTCTTCCGCCGTCCATTCCACGCTCACCACATGAAGGTTGTTTTCCAGGGCCTCCGCCTGTTCGGCGGCAGCCCTCAGATTGTCGCGGCAGCCGCGTACAAGGGCGGCCTGTTCTTCATTCTTCGCGTTTCCCTGTACTTCTCCAAGAGCGGCCAGAATGGATAAAAGGTTTTCTTTCAGCATGTTGCATTCTCCTCTATATTGTCGTTCTCATTTTCCGTGCGGTTTCTGTCGAACCGTGCCAACAGAATCTTGCAGGCGTCCGTAATGCTTTGTGCTGTTTTCTTTGCGTAGGGGTCGGCGCAGAGCAGAAGCCGGGCGATGGTGGCCGCCGCCGCACGCTCCCGCGCAAAGGGGTCTGTTTCCCGCAGAGGCGGATACGGCGTTTCCGGGTTCTTGTCCGCCTTTACCGTGGCCCGCCAGGTGACGGCGTTCCGATCATCTCTGCCAGCCCTCGCTATGAAGCCTTCCTCCGCCAGCCAGTTGCAGTAACGCAGCGCCTGCGTGTACGAAATGCGCGTCATCATTGCGCATTCCGATATGCTCCAGCCTGGCTTGGCCTTACGGACAAAACGCCACAGGGCTTCATAACTCTTCGCCTCGCGGGGACGATGTTTGAAGTCGTAGGTGAAACAGCCGGTGCGCGTCCGTTTGACTTCCCCGTGCCGCGTCATGTCGGAAATGCGGCTGCGCACAACGGCCTGTTCCGCGTCGTTTTCCAGCCCCAGCGCTTCGTACACAAGGCGGTAGCTGATTTCCTTTCCGCCTTCTCCCAGGGCTTGCAACGCCGCGCGCACCGCTTCCTTGCTGACTTCCTTGCGGGTATCCATGAAGGGCCTCCTACTTGCGTCGCCAGGAGCGCGCGGAAATAACGGTATCCAGCATCGGTCCGTCCACAGTGAAGTTTTCCGCCGCCTTCGCCGCCTTTTCGAGCAGAAGCATCATGTTGCGCACCAGCCGGAAGTCGCCTTCCGCCCGTTCCGCTATGCGTCCGCACAGTTCCGGCGGTATGTCCAGCGCTGCCGCCTTCATGGCGTACATGGCCACTTCCGCCGCGCTGATAGGCCCGAACTCCACTTCATGGGCTACGCGGCTCCATACACGGCGGCGTTCGGACAGAAGCCCGAAAATACCTTCCTCGCCTATCAGGATGATGGGCGCGCCCGTCATTTCCAGAATGTCACGCAAGTCTTCAATGCGCCCGATGGCCAGCCGGTCGGCTTCGTCCACGAAAATGGGCTTGCGATCCCGTTCCAGAAGTTCCACAATGGACTGCTTGCAGCGGTCCGCGCTCATGCGGGGCAAATCTCCGTTCTTGCCGCGCACTTCAAAAAGTACGCGCTGGAGGAACGCCGCCTGTGTCCAGCCTTCCCAGACTCGGATGTATGCGCCCCCGCGCTGGTAATGGTACTGGTCAGCCGCCACGCTCTTGCCGCGCCCGGCCTGCCCGTGGGCAAGGATGAATCCGCTGGTTCCCCGGCCCGCGTCCACCACGGCATCCACTGCCGTGTTGAACCGCGCCGTCGCGTCTGTGGGAATGATCACGTCTCGCATATAGCCTCCCTATGCCGTTGCGATATGGCTTTGTCTGTACAGCAGCTCCAGCTTGCCGTCATAGAGCGGCTTGAAATTGCGCTGGAACTGCGGGGTGTTCTCGAAATATTCCATGAAGGCCGCATCTTCCGGCACCAGTTCCGCGCCCCGCTCGTGAAGGGCCGTGAACAGGTAGTCGTACCTGGCCGGTTCGTCCGGGAACCGCTTGAAAATGGAAGGTTCGTAGGTAGGAGCTTCCAGTTCCGCGCGGGCCTGAGCACCGGCGGCCTTGGCGGCCTCGATGGCAGCCTTCTCCGTGGCGGAGAGCGCCGGAGACTTTCTGACGGGTTCCGGGGCGGGAATGGCCTTCTGAAACCCTGTAATCTGCCGCTGCCGGGCTTCCGGGAGAAAGACCGTTTCCGTCATCTGCCGTATTCCGGCCTTGGCTCCGCGTCCTTGCTGTGCTTTGAAGGCAAGAGCCTCCGTAAGGTCTTGCTGCTGTTCCGCCGTTCCCAGCACACGGGCGGCGGGATGGATACCGGCGGCAATCCCGTAATGGTAACGGTCGCGGGCCTCGCAAAGTCTGTGGCCTTCCAGGTCGTACACAAGCACCGTGTACGGCGAGAGCTGCCAGTCATAGCGAACCAGTACCGGATGACGGCGGTTGAACAGGGCTTCATGCCAGAACAGGCGACCGTCCAGCCGTATGCCGTCCTTGCTGATGGTGCGGACTTCTTTTTGCAGCATCAGCAGCGTGAGGCGCTCCATGTCCACGCCCGGCCCCCGGCCTTCCTCGAACACCTCTCCGGGCGTCCTGCCGCGTAAATGGGTGGAGGCCTGCGGGCGGGAAGCGTACAGTTCAAACCAATACGCCAGCCACTCATACGTTTCTTCCAGCGTGAGCGGGCGGCGGCCCAGCTTTTCATGGAGGCGGCGGTGCAGCTTTTCGTTCCGGTGCAGCCGCGCGGGCTTGTGGGCTATGTCCCATCCCGTATAGGACGGCGTAAGCTCTTCCAGTTCGTGCATGGTTCCGAAGAACCGTTCCACGGGCTTGCTCTGGCCGTGGTAGGGCCAGGCGTGGATGACTTCGCAGCCAAGGTCACGGTACAGGCCGAGGAATCCGGCCTGCTCAAAGTCCTTGCAGCCGTCGAAAAACCGCGCCCTGAACGCCTTGCCGTTGTCCAGGTAAACAACGCGGGGAAACTTCCCCAGACGGATGCAGGCCCGGCGGAACGCGCTGGAAATACAGGCCACATTTTCCGTCGCCATCACTTCCCAGCCCAGCGGGTAACGGCTTCCGCCGTCGAAAAACAGGAGCAGCGTCATGCGCTTGGGCTTGCCCGTATCCGGGTCTGTCGTCTCAAAGTTGAGCGTATGGCCGTCAGCGATCACCACGTCGCCCACGCCTACTAGCGACCAGTCTCGAAGAATGGATATAGCGCATCGGTCGTTCCACGCCTTTTCCCCGTTGCGCCACAACGTCCAGTCGCTGAAACACGTCTTGGAGTAGTTGGCTACCCAGCGCCGGATGGTATCGTCTGAGGGAACGGCCAGATTTTCCGCCTTGCACCGTTCTTGTATGATGCGGGCGCAGGTGCTGATTTGACGGTCTCCGTCCAGTATTTGTCCCAGGATGATGGTCTGGTGCCGTTCCGTGAGCATACTCTTGCCCCGATGGGCAAGGCCGCGCTTGTCGGCCAGGGCCAGGACGCCGCCGGAGTCCTTCCTTTCCAGCTTCCAGCGTTCCAGGCTCTTCCAGCTTACGCGCGGACCGAGTTCCTCAAGGAGCTTGCTCCATGCGCCGCCCTGATAGGCAAGGATAAAGGCTTGCTTCTGCCTGATGGTGCTGCCGTGCTTTGCCTGCCAGTCCAGATAAAGCCCCAGAAGATCGGCCTTTGCCAACGCCTTGTAACGGCGCTTGTCATCAAGGATGGCCTGTCTGGCGGGGGAGAGAAGCCGGGAAACTGCAACTGCGGGAAGGGCTGCCTCTGCTTCTATCGCCCGGCGTTCCTCTGCCGTCTGGAGGGCGCGCTGCGTCGCTTCTGGCATGGAGGAAACAAGCCACTCCTTCCCGCCGCCGCGTCCCTTGCGCGGGCGGAATTGCCAACCGCCAGACTTGGCCTGAGCATCTACCCCTTGTCGAGTAAGTCCCAATAAGGGGGCGAGAGCTTGAGATGTATATGCCTCCTTGAGTGCCATTGCCTTTTTCCTTCGCGTCGCCTTATGCGGCCTTGTCGCGCGTCTTGCGCGGGTCAAACAAACATTCTTCCGGTACACCTTCCCGGCGCAGGGCCTCCAATACTCGCGGACTATGCCGCTTACCCAACACTGTGGCGGAGACTGCTTCTGCGGTGACGCCGATACGTCTTCCCAGTTCCGCCATACTTAGACCGCGTGCATCCAGAATCGCCCGGATTACATAGCGAACTTCATAGCGCTGGCGTCCGCATTCTTCGCGGGTCATAAATCTTCCTCCAGTCTGCGCTTGCGTTGCCGGGCAGCCTTCATTTCTAGGACAGCAGCTCCATAGTCGCGAAGTTTTTTGTCTTCCTCCGTCATTAGGTCCAAACCCAACGCCTGCGCCGCAACGCGGATAGGCTCCACGTTTCCGGTGGCTCGACAGAAGGCCAGCAAGGCCAAGATGGATGGAGGGTGCGACGTGTCGGAGGGGGCCAGCCATTTGTCCAGTGTGGCTTTGCTGATGGACAGGGTATTGCCGCCCGTCAGCTTGATTCCCGCCCGCTGTGCTATTTCATTCAGGCGGTCGGCAAGCATCTTGCGACCTTCGCCTTCCGGCGCTCCGGCGGCATCGCGCATGGCGGTCTTGATGGCCGCCATTACGCCAGAAAGCCGGACTGCGTCGTCAAGTAAGGATAGCTGCTTCATGGCCTGCTCCTGTCCAAACGCCGCTCGCGCCTGGACGTTGATTTAATGGGACGGGCCGGATAAAGTCGGCTTTGCTATGTTGAAACTTCAACCGCCCGCAAGTTCTTTTTGACTAAAAAATGTAGTCAAGTCAATAAAAATTTGCTTGCAGGTTTGTTTTTGTTGGATTTTTTCTAACATACTGTAATTATTGTAAATATGCACTACTTTACAGTTGCATGTTTACTTGCAGGTTTGACAGCATGGAACATGCAAGCGCAGAAGACATTTTATCGCGTCTAAAAATTGCAGCAAAAGTATCCAAGGATACCGAGCTGGCACAGCTCCTAGGTCTCTCCCGTCAATCTATAGCTGCGGCTAGATTGCGTGACAGAATTCCAGCATCATGGCTTCCTAAGGCTTCAAAATTATTCAATGTTGATATTGAATGGTTATATTATGGGACAGAGAAGAGTGGCCCGCCTTCAGGTCGTCCCGAAAAAGACAATGCTACTTTATGTAGTCAAAATGAATCTGAGTGTGTTTATTGTCAAAATAAGGAAGAGTCCCTAAAAAAAATGGAACAGGAGCGAGATGAAATTTTTAAAGAAAACAGGGAGCTTATAGCCGAAAATCGACAGCTTTATAGAGAAAAAGAAGCGCTGCTTCGCGAAATCGGGGAACTGCGGGAGAAGGTTGCCCGACTGGAGGAGCGTAAAAATCGACTCGCTATCGCTTCGGATCAGCCTGCGCAAAATAGCGGCGTTGCATAATCAGAAAAGACAAAAAAACAGCCCTGCTTTTGTGTCAAAAACGACACGCGGCAGGGCTGTTGTATTCTCATTTGTCGTGCGGAAACGCTCTTGAAATAGCCTTCCGTTCTCAAGTCTTTTTTCGCGGCCTTTTTTAGACGCCGGACCACCATAAGCCCGCGCCTGGCCTACATATAGCCGACATCTAGCCGACTGGATGACGCCATACCGTCATTCTCATTTCTTCTGCCCCCCTATAGCCCCTTTAAAAAGGATATCTAAGGCACTAACCTGCCCGACTATCTCCGCTACTCTTGGCCATCAGGCTTTTCACCCGGAAATTTTTATCGCTCTCACGCATTTCATCAGCTCTCTCTGCGAGATCGTTTGGGCGTCTCTGGGCCAGTACACATAGCATAAAGGAATACCGTAGCGCTGCCGCAGTTGTCGGATATACTGGCTATCGTCAGGACTAGGTTCGGCATCACTGACCACCACCAGATTGTCGGCCTTGTCCGCCTTTGGATAATGAGCATATTCCAGCAATTGCCCCAAGGCCAGACGGATGGCCTCCCGGGCACTGTCCGCCGGCTTAATCTCTAGAAAACTTGTATAGTTATCTTTGCGAATTGAGATATCAACACGGTTATCCTCACAGAGCACCTGATAGCCCTGAGGGCCATAGATTGTTGCCAGCTGCAGTGCCAGACGATTCTGGATAGGTGCCTGCCGAGGAGAACATTCCTTGGCACAGATAGCCCGCCGCACGCGTATCGCTTCTGAGAATCTGGCCAGTTCTTGCGCAGAGGAATTCTCCTGCCCAGGCAGCATGTCCGGTGGGAAAACTTCCCCCAGATAGGCAGGATTCCAGCCATAGGCCACGGTATAGCGCCAGTTATTCATAATAAGTCGCTGCGGCTCCGGCAGGAAATGCAAGCTGTCCGGCTTGAAACGCATGCTGGCATACCCCAGTGGACTAGTCCGCACGGTCTTATCCGACAGGATGTCCACATTACCCTCGATGGCCTTCACGTCCTCCCGCATCGCATTCAGCCAACCCTTGCGGCGGAATTGTTCCACAGCCCATGCGGCTTCATCTTCATCGATAAGATGCGCCTGATCAATATAACCAACGAGCCATGCTCCGTTATCATAGGTAAAAAGATAGACCCGCATGTCCTGTCCGGCATATGCGTTATTCTTCGTCCATAAGGCTGTGATATGCGCGTAGCGCCAATCTCCGGGAAGACCCTTATATCCAGACAGGAGCCACTCCTTTCTGGAGAGCCATTCTTCAACACCAAAACCGTTAGTACCCGCGAAATCACCCAAGCCTTTTTTGTTGCCTGTAGGGCGTTTCCAGCTATCTGTATTAGGGCATATCCGGCAAAGTTTCGCTAACATGCTGTTCCTCCTGTCATGAATGTCAATAGCCTTGCTGGTTTATATGAAGCAGTTACCACTAGGGCATGCTAGGAGCAAATTTCAAAAAATACCTATGATCCTGCAATAAGAAGCAGGGAAGAGATCTCACTCTAAAAAACGGGCACGATCCCCAGGGATCATGCCCGTCCTCAGATGCGGCTGAAAAGGCTGCGCGCTACTGTGCCGCCTGTGCCTTGCCCTGCCCCTTGCCGCTGCCGCGCACGGGCATGGTGGCCCCTGTGCTCTTCATGATGAAACTGAACAGTTCCTGCGGGGTCATGTCGTTGCTGGTGGCGATATCAATGAAGATGCTCTCCGGCTTCAGCTCGCCCTTGAAATCGGCCTCGCGCATCTTCTGCAGGATCAGGCTGCAGTCCAGGCCCAGGAAGGCGCTGAACTGTTTCAAGGAGCTGGTCTCGGCATGGCCGAAGGGCGGTTCACCGTACTTGCGGGCCTGATAGTCCTTGATGGCATCGTTCCAACTGACCAGCTGCTGCATGGGCGGGATCTCCAGCAGGGTGCCTGCATAGACGAACAGGCAGATCAGGGCCGCTGCCAGCAGGGGTTTGCGGCTGCCGCCCCCTGCACCGCGGATGTAGTTCATGACCGGCTTCCAGTTCAGGAACGTATGCCACAGCCCGGCCACCAGAAAGAGCGCCCCGCCGGTGATGTGCAGATCGCCCCACTGGGCCTTGGTAAAGATGATGCGCCAGTCCGCCCAGTAGGCCACACGGCCTTCAGGCACCACATAGAGCATGATGGAACTGAGGATCAGCAGGACAAAGGAAAAAAACGTCGTCAAAGAAATGATCTTGCGTAACATGGTCATCCCCCAATGGTGTTTGATGGGGCTGCCTTTACGCTCTTCCACTCCTGTGTTCAAGATACTTTTCCACTTCTATAACGACAAAAAAGAGGAGACAGAATCACATCCTGCCTCCTCCAGCATCCCCAGCATGTCATGACTATGGGGAAACATATCTTTACTTTATATGTATAATATGCCGATATCACGGCAAAACATAGTTGTTTTTCAGAAACACGTCTTCCGGAAGGCCTGTCCTGCGCCCTCCTACGGCGTCACCTTGTAGCGTTGCAGGCTTTTGGGCACCCACCAGTCCTCGAAGTTGTACATGATGCCCGCCAGGGCGGGCTTGATGCCCATGAAGCGGTTCTGCACCACGGGCAGGGCATACGGCACATAAAGGAAGCAGTAGGGCTGATCCTCGTCCAGGATCTCCTGCACCTGATGGTACAGCGCGGTGCGGCGCTGGCGGTCCGGCGTGGAGCGGGCCTCTTCCAGCAGTCTGTCCAGCCCGGGGTTCTTGTAATGGATGAAATTCAGGCCCCCGGGCACGGCCTGCGAGGAATGCCAGACCGCGAAGATGTCCGGGTCCTGGGTGATGGTCCAGCCCAGGATGATGGCATCGAAACGGCCGGTGTTCACGAATTCCCGGATGAAGGCGGCCCACTCCACGGTGCGGATGCGCACGTCGATGCCCACGGCCCGCAGCTGGCTCTGGATGATGGTGGCGGTGAGGATGCGCGGCTCGTTGCCCTGGTTGGTCAGGATGGTGAAGGCCAGGGGCCTGCCGTCCTTGTCCAGGATGCCGTCGCCGTCGCTGTCCGCGAAACCGGCCTCGGCCAGCAGCTTGCGGGCCCGGTCGGGATTGAAGCTCACAGGGCGCAGGCCCGGATGATAGGCCCAGGTGCCCGGCTTGTAGGGCCCGAAGGCCGGTTCCCCCAGCCCCAGCAAGACGCCCTTGACGATGTCGCCCCGGTTGATGGCGCAGGAGATGGCCTGCCGCACCCTTCTATCCTTGAAGAAAGGATGCTCCAGATTGAAGCCCAAAAAATTGTAGACCGAGGCCAGATAGCGGTATTTGTGGAAGGACTCCGCCCACTTTTTCCCCGATGTCTGGCGCAGGTACTGCTGCGGGCTCAGCTCCATCACGTCCAGGCGCCCGGCGCGGGTCTCCATGAACATGGTGGCCGTATCCGGGATGATGCGGAAGACCACCTCGCTGATGTGCGGCCTGCCCAGGAAATAGGTGGGGGAGGCTTCCAGCACGATGCGCACGCCCGGTTCCCAGCGCTGGAGGCGGTAGGGACCGGCGCCCACGGGCTTGCGGGCGAAGGGGGTGGCGCGGATGTTCTGCCCTTCCAGGATATGCCTGGGCAGGATGGGGTTCATCCAGGAAGACACGGCCCGGGCGAAGAACCGTTCGTAGCGGACCTCGAAGCTGTAACGGTCCAGCACCCGGAATTCCTTGATCTGGAGGAAGTCGTCGGCATAGGGGCTGCCCGTGGCCGGATCGATGACCAGCTTGTAGGTGAACGCCACGTCCTCGGCCGTCAGTTCGGTGCCGTCTTCCCAAAGGATGCCCTTGCGCAGGCGGAAGCGCAGCAGACGTCCCTCGTCTTCCATGCTGAAGGACTCCGCCGCCCAGCATTCCGGCTCCAGGTCCTTGTTGAAGCGCAGGGGCGCCACATAGAGCAGGTCCGCCACTTCGTGGGAAGCCGAGTCGGCCGTCAGGTAGGGGATGAGGTTGGAAGCCTCGCCGATGCTGCCCAGCAGGATGCGGTCACCGTCCGTGGGGGCCATGCCGGCTTCCCCGTCGTCCGCCGCGGCCGGAAGCGGCAGGCAAAGCAGCAGAAGCAGCAGAAAAATCCTTTTCCAGAAGGCGGCGCCCCCGGCCGGAGAGCGCATGCCGGCGGCCCGGAAGGCCGCGGGAAATACCATCTTTTTTTTCATAAAATATTTTTTCATAAGTTACGAGCATCTATTGCCATTGAAGTGATGCCTGTGATATTACTCCCAAATCTATTATACTGCGATTTTTCAACGGAGCCCGCCCAGAAACCGGGCCGCGGAGAGCAAGCATGAGCAGATCTGAGCAGAACGTCGTCAGGGAGATGTGCCAGACCTTCCTGCACGACGCCGTTCCGGAGTATATCCGTGACACGGCTTACTATATCCTGTCCGAAGGCGGGGTGCAAAAAATAAATATCCAGGAGGGCGAGACCTGGGAGGCGCAAGGCGTCATCCAGGGCGAAGACCTCCAGGTCTATACGCCCAGCCTGACTTTCTCCATCACGGATCGCAGCACCCGCCACCAGTGCAACTGTTCGGAGTCCTTCACCAGCACATGCCGCCATGTGGCGGCTCTGGCCCTGCGTCTGCTGGAGGAACTGCGCAAGGAACAGGGCGACGCCGAAGAGGTCACGCCCCCTGCCAAGGACTGGAAGCAGAGCTTCCGCTCCTTCTTCTCCACGGACATGGAGCCCGAGCCCGGCAAGCACTATCTCATATTCCGCTTCCAGCCGGAGCAGGGCCGTCTGCTGGTCTCCTTTTTCCGGGGCCGCCAGAACAAGTCCGGCCTGTCCAGCGTGCATAACGAGATCACGCTCCAGCAGATCATCAACAATCCCGACTGGTGCGAGTTCTCGCCCCAGCTGCCGCATGTGGCCCGCCAGATAGGCCAGCACCTGGACTATTACGGCCACCGCGTGGAGATCCCCGACGGCCTGACCTCGTGGTTCTTCTGGGCCGTGCGCAAGGAATATTACCTGCTCTGGAAGGATACCGACCGCCCCTGCCGCATCGAAAGCACGCCCTTTGCCCTCAAGCTCAAGCCCAATTTCGACGACAACGGCTTCAGCTTCGACGTGCTGCTCAAGCGTGAGGGCCGCCCGCCCCTGCCCATCCGGGCCAACGGGGCGCCCAGCGACCACCTGCACGGTGCCGAGGCCCCCGAGGACGCGCCCATCACCTTCCACGGGCAGATGCCGCTCTGGGTCTGCTACCAGCACAACTTCTATCCCGTGCAGACGGGCCTGTACCCCTCGCTGGTGCACAACCTCATCTATGAACGCCCGGTGGTGCCGCAGGAAGAGATCTCCGAATTCCTGGACCGCGTCTGGACGCGCCTGCCCTCGTCCGAGCTTTACGAGCCGCAGCAGTTTTTGCGCATGATGGAGCCCGTGTTCCAGCCGGCCACCTACAATCCCAAGCTCTTCCTGGACGAGGAAGGCAGCCTGCTGACCCTGGAGATCGACAACATCTACCAGACCCGCCACGGCGAGTTCACGCTCAACGGCCCCAACCCCGATTTCCAGACCGGCAGCTACACCTACGAAGGCCAGACCTATCTGGTGCGCCGCCACCAGGAAGAAGAGGCCCAGCTCATGAACGAGCTGGCGGGCATGGATTTCCAGGCCCGTTCCAGCAAGCTCTGGTTCCTGGAGCCGGAAGAGGCCATCGCCTTCCTGCTGGACTCCTACCCCACGCTGGTGGAGAACTACCGCGTCTACGGCGAGCGCGCCCTTTCGCGCTACAAGATGCGCACGGCCAAGTCCACCATCTCCGCCGAGGTGGTGAGCAACGAGAAGGAAAAGTGGTTCTCGCTGGAGATCAGCGTGGATTACGAGGGCCAGTCCCTGCCCCTGGACAAGATCTGGAAGGCCTGGACCCGCGGCAAGCGCTATGTGCAGCTCAAGGACGGCTCCTACACCAGCCTGCCCGAATCCTGGCTGGAAAAGATCGCCCACAAGCTCACGGCCCTGGGCCTGGACCCCAGCAAGCCGCCGCAGACCAAGTTCAAGCAGTTCGAGGCCCCGGTGCTGGACAGCCTGCTGGAGGACCTGCCCGGCGCGCGCACGGACTCCTTCTGGAACAACCTGCGCGAAAAGATCCGCTCCTTCCGCGAGGTGCGGCCCGTACCGCCGCCCAAGGCGCTGCAGGCCAGCCTGCGCAGCTACCAGCTGCAGGGCCTGTCCTATCTCAACTTCCTCTCGGAATACGGCTTCGGCGGCATCCTGGCCGACGAGATGGGCCTGGGCAAGACCGTGCAGACCCTGGCCTTCATCCAGCATATGGTGGAGAGCCGCTTCGAGGGCCCCAACCTCATCGTGGTGCCCACCTCGGTGCTGCCCAACTGGGAGCGCGAAGCGGAAAAGTTCGTGCCCGGCCTGCGCCGCCTGACCATCTACGGCACGCGCCGCGAGGGCATGTTCAAGCACATCGCGGAATCGGACCTCATCATCACCACCTACGCCCTGCTGCGGCGTGACCTGGAGGAGATGGAGAAGTACGAGTTCAACACCGTCATCCTGGACGAAGCCCAGAACATCAAGAACCCCAACACCATCACGGCCCGCGCCGTGCGCCGCATCAATGCCCGCATGCGCCTGTGCCTTTCCGGTACGCCCATCGAGAACAACCTTTTCGAGCTCTGGAGCCTGTTCGAGTTCCTCATGCCCGGCTTCCTCGGTTCGCAGCATGCCTTCCAGCGCGGCATCGTCAAGCCCATCAAGGACGGCGACGCCGAGACCCTGGATTACCTGCGCACCCGCGTGCGGCCCTTCATCCTGCGCCGTACCAAGGCCGAAGTGGCCAAGGACCTGCCGCCCAAGGTGGAGAGCGTCACCTGCTGCGCGCTGGAAGAGGCCCAGGCCGAGCTCTACGCCGCCCTGGCCCGCAAGCTGCGCGCCCAGGTGCTGGCCGACGTGGACGAAAAGGGCCTGGCCAAGAGCCAGATGTCCATCCTGGACGCCCTGCTCAAGCTGCGCCAGATCTGCTGCCATCCGCGCCTGCTCAAGATCGACCTGCCCGGCTTCTCCAACAACCTGCCCTCCGGCAAGTTCGACGCCTTCAAGGACATGGTCATGGAGATCGTGGAAGGCGGCCACAAGGTGCTGGTCTTTTCGCAGTTCGTGCAGATGCTCCAGATCATCCGCCAGTGGCTGGAGTTCTCGCAGATTCCCTTCTGCTATCTGGACGGCGCCAGCAAGGACCGCTTCGAGCAGGTGGACCGCTTCAACAACAGCCCGGACATCCCCATCTTCCTCATCTCGCTCAAGGCGGGCGGCACGGGCCTGAACCTGACCAGCGCGGACTACGTCATCCACTACGACCCGTGGTGGAACCCCGCCGTGGAAAGCCAGGCCACGGACCGCACCCACCGCATCGGCCAGACGCGGCAGGTGTTCTCCTACAAGCTCATCTGCCAGAACACGGTGGAAGAGAAGATCCTCAAGCTGCAGGAAGCCAAGCGTGGCGTGGCCGAGGCCATCATCCCCGGTCAGGACACCTGGAAGTCCCTGACCCGCGAGGATCTGGAGATGCTCTTCGAAGTCTAGACAGTCCGGGCCGCCATACGACCGCAACGCGGCGCGGAAGCAGGGCCCTGCCCCGGCTTTCGCGCCGTTTCCCGTTTTCAGGGGGAAAAGCCCTTCCGCATGGCTCCGAAGGCACGCGGCACTCCCGCCAGCGGCCAGGCGGGGGGCTGCCCTTCCCTGTCCCGGGGAGGGCCCGGCAGATCCCCCTGCCGCAGCAGGCGCCGCCTGTCGCCCCAGGCGGGGCGGCTCCGCGACGGGCGCCCCCCCTTGCACGCCCGTTCCGGGGAGGCTATGCTTCTCCTAGCCTCCGGGCTCGTCATCCCTGCCTTTCCCGGCCCGGGGACGACTCTTTTTCCGGCAGACGCCTGCCAAGGAGACGCCGCATGGACGAAGCTGCCCCCTTCACGCCCCGCACCCTGCTCTGGCGCGGCACACGCTGCCTGCGCAATGAGTCCCCCTCCCTGCGCCCCTGCGGGCTCCGCCGCCTTTGCCGTCTGTTCGGCATCGACCTGGCCGCCCGCCGGCGGGAAGCGGATCTTGTCCTGTCCGTCTTCGCCGGGCTGGCCCCCCGGCACGGTCTGGACAAGGGGCTGGCCCCTCTGGCCGTCCTGGTCCATACGCTGGTGGAGCTGGGCGACGGGACGCCCGACGCGGGCGAGATCGTGCTCACCCATCCCCTCAAACGCCTCGATGCCGATGCCAACCGGCTGCTGGCCATGACCCTGACCCTGCTCACCGTGGGCAAGGGGCGCACGGACAAGGTGGAGCCCCTGCTCACCGGCATGGGCTGCGCCCCTGACGATCCCCGGCGGCGCACCGCCGTGGTGCTGGCGGCCATCGTGCAGGTGGCCCGCTTCGCCCTGCGCTTCGATCCGCTGGAGATACGCCTGCCCGGCGAGCCCCCTGTCCTCTTCCTCATCCGGGTCCGCACGCCCCTGCGCCTGCGCAAACAGCTGGTCATCCATGCCCCGCTCTGGGAACGCCTGTTCGGCAAGTCCTCCCTGGAATGGTTCTGGACCTTCGATGCCGATGCCGGCGCGCCCGTCCCGGCCCAGGCCCCGCCTGCCGGACAACTGTTCAGCAGCCATTTCAGTGCCTATCTGCAAAGACAGGCACGGGCCCTGCATGCGCTGGCCCGCAGCGACAGTGCCCTGGACGAGGAGCCCATCCACGACGCCCGCGTCATCCTGCGCAGCCTGCTTTCCGTCTTCGGCAGCCTGAGGCCCTATCTGCGCAAGGACTGGCTGGCCGCCGTGGATCCTGATCTGCGCGCGGCCCGCAAGCTGCTGGGCGGCGTACGGGACACGGACGTGCTTCTGGGCCACATCAGGGACTATGCCCTGCGTCCCGTCCCCGCCGATGCTGCCGGAACCGCCGCGGCAAGCGGGCAGGCCCCGGAAGGCGCTGCGCCCCTTTTCCGGCCGGAGGACCTGCCCGCCGGGCTGCGCGGCCTGCATGCCTCCCTGCAACGGGAACGCGCCACGGCCCTTGCCCGTGCCGCGGCCCATTATGCCTCGGACGCCTACCGGGAGCTGCTGCACAAGCTGGACGACACTGACGCGGCCCGGACCTGCCGTCCCGCGCTGGACCGCCGCGGCCGTGCCCGGCCCATGCTGCTGGCGGACATCATGGCCGCCGGCGTGGATCAGGCGGTGCGCAACCTCCTTGCCCATGACCGCTGGACGCACGGGCACCTGATCCCCGAGGACCTGCTGCACAACATGCGCATCGCTTTCAAGCAGCTGCGCTATCTGATGGCCTTTTTCGGCAGCCAGGGCGGCAGGAACGGCGAGCGCCTGATCCGCCTGTGCCGCCGCTGCCAGGAGAGCCTCGGGCAGATGCACGACAATGCCGTGGCCGCGGCCACGGCCCTGCGCCACCTGCAGCGCTTGCCGCAAGCCCGGCGGCATGCGGCCGATGCCGACGGTCTGGAGGAGTACGCCCACTGGTGCGAGGAGGAGATGCACCGTCATGCCATGAGCTTTCTGACGGACTGGACGGAAAGCGGTCGGGACGAGCTCTGCCGCCTGGCCCGCAGGCTCTCCCCGTCCGCGGGGGATACGCTGCCCCTGCTCCGCCCCGGCGACTAGACGCATGCTCCCCCGGGAGCGTACGGCACAAGGATCGGCAGTCCCAATAAAAAAGCGCCCTGCGCAGGGCGCGGCAACAGATCACCGGCAGGGCGGGATACCTGCTCCCTGCCCTCCGGCTTCCGGGGCCCCCTGCCCCTGTGAAGGATGCCGCCGCTAGCGGGACGTGCCCAGGAACTGGGTGGACACGAAGCTGGCGTACTGGTCGGTCATGCCGGTGATGAAATCCAGCACCCGCAGATACGAGACGTAGAGGTCATCCTCCCGGCGCGGCGCATGGCCGCCCATGAGCTGCAGGGCCTGCTGCTCCTTGTAGGTGAGCCGTCCGGGATCGCAGATGCGGCGATGGCAGGCCGGGATGAAGGTATCCAGCAGGCGCTTGTAGACGCTGTAGGAGCCTATCTCCAGTGCCGTCTTGTGGCTGTTCTTGAGGATGCGCCCGTTGAAGATATCCCTGGCCCTGGCCATATAGGCCCGGACATCTTCCGGCGCCATGTCCATGAGCGGGCCCTCGAATTCCCGGCGCATGATGCGCTCGTACTGGGCGGCGAAGGTCTCGAACAGGCTCGCGGTCACATGGCCGATGACGCGGGCCCGCACATAGCCGGCCCGCTCCCGGTCGGAGCCCATATGGTCCAGCCGCTGCGGATCGAGCTCCAGGCTGGGGGCCAGGGGCTCCACCACCTTCAGGATGTCCGCCAGGGTGATGATGTCCAGCTCGCGGGCGTCTTCCATGTCCACGATGCGGTAGCAGGTATCGTCGGCCGCTTCGGCCAGCAGGGAGAGCGGATGCCGGGCAAAGTCGCCCCGGCGCGTCTTCAGGCCCAGGGCGCGGAACACGTCCTCGAAGATGGCCGCCTCGGCCTGGTAGTAATTGAACTTGCACTTGCCGCCCCGCGCACGGGACTGCCAGGAATCCCACGGATATTTGACCATGCTGGCCAGCGTGGGATAGGTGAGCCGGAACCCGCCCTGGTCGCGGTTGTTCTCCACCACGTTGACCACCCGGAAGCCCTGGGCGTTGCCGTCGAAGCAGCGGAAATCGCTCTGCTGCGTCTCCTCCAGCGCATTCACATAGGTATGGTTGGCCGGGTCCCCGAACCAGTCGCGGATGGCGAACTCGCCCGCATGGCCGAAAGGCGGATTGCCGATATCGTGGGCCAGGCAGGCGGCCTCCAGGATCTGGCCGGGGAATTCCGGCGCGGCGTAGTCCGGCAGCTCGCCCCGGCGGCGCAAGAAATAGCCCGCCATGGCGCCCAGCGAACGCCCCACGCTGCTGACTTCCAGCGAGTGGCTGAGGCGCGTGTGGATGTGGTCGTTACGCACCAGCGGATGCACCTGCGTCTTGCGGGCCAGACGCCGGAACGAACTGGAATAGATGATGCGGTCCCTGTCCTTCAAAAAAGGGCTGCGGGCCGGGTCCAGCTTTTTGAAATCCACACCGCTGCCCCCGTAGCGCAGGGGAAGCAGCAGTTTGCGCCACTGTTCCTGAAAATTCATGGGACCTCCCGCTTGCCTGAAATGCTGGCACCGTGCCAGTACGTACAGAATCTGCCATGCCTGTATGCAGAACACAAGGGCGGCCGGGGCATGGTGGTCCTGCTCGCCTCCCCCGCCGGGCCAGGAACAGGGCATGCGGCCGGTGATGATGCCGGACAGGCACGGGATCCGGCCCTTTCTTCCGTACATCCCGGAGCCGGGGCGCCCCTCTTGACGGCCAGCCGCTTGCCACCTATAAGGACAGCACGCGCTCGTAGCTCAGGTGGATAGAGCAGGAGCCTTCTAAGCTCTTGGCCGGGGGTTCGAATCCTCCCGGGCGCGCCAATATTTCAGGGACTTGCGGAAATACGACTGCAAGTCCCTTTTCTTTTCCCCGCGCCATTCCCCGCACAGACCTGAAAAGGTCGGTTTTAAAGAAAAAACTTTTTCTTCAATGCTGGACCACTCTAACTGCTGCCCCCCTTGAAAGAAAACAGCGTTTATTTTAATCATAGATAGTAATTATGAAGTTCATTTTTTTGGGGGGTATCTTGGCTAGAAAAAAATTTATTGTGACAGGATTTGTTAGTGATTTAATTACTATTTGTATATTCATATCCCCTATCGCTCTTATACTTAAATTTATTGCAGATAATTCTGAAATTTTTAGATAGTGTCTACACGAGTTTAAGTTAATACCTTAAGCCATATCGCTATACAGCGTATTTGTGCAGCAGCCTCAAATGAAGTGAGCATCTTCGCATATCTTGTAGCGATACCGCGCCACCGTTTGAGATGGAGAAAAGCATTCTCCACCAAGTGCCTCACTCGATAGAGGCTCTTATCATACCAACGTTGCGTCTTACGATTCCTTTTGGGGGGAATAACAATTTCGCAACCAGTCTCAGTTGCTTTATCTATGAGCTCATTGCTGTCATATCCGCGATCCGCCAACAAACATTGAGCGGTAATACCGTCAATCAAGGCTACGGCTTGTGTGCAATCCGCTGTGGTACCAGCTGTAACAGCAACTCTGACCGGCATACCATGCGCATCCACGGCCAGGTGTATTTTACTGTTGAGCCCCCTTTTGTGCGGCCCATACCCTGATTACCGCCTCTAGCCCCTGCCGCATGGGGGTGGACTTTGCAATGGCTGGCATCGATCATCAACCATTCAAAATCTGGCTCATCAATCAATATTTCAAGGAGTTTTTCCCATACTCGTTTGTCTCGCCAACGAATAAAGCGTTGATGAACGGTTCCCCATTTGCCATATTCCGGTGGCAGGTCTCGCCACGGCGCACCAGTACGCAATATCCAGAAGACGGCATTGATAAAGAGGCGATTATCCTTTGCTACACCTCCCCATTGCCCGCTTTGCCCAGGTAGATGAGGTTCCAATAAGGCCCACGCAGCATCCGAAATGTCATGGCGGCGTTGAGGATTCGTCATAAGCACATCCTTGCAGAATTGATGCACTCCTCATAATATAAATCTCGTGTAGACACTACCTAGCAACATTTTTTTGCTTGTTATTTTAGCAGTTGCACTAATAACATTGTTATTTTTTATCTACTATATATATTCATCAATATATTTTCTAGGAAAAAGATTTACACAAATAAAAAATAGTGTTTCCGAATATATACAAGACTGGAATAATCTTAATAAATATATAGATGAATTAAAGATAAACCAATTTGGTTTAAATCAACTTAAACACGGAACAGCAAATCTTGAAGATAACAGTAAATGGAAGTATAGCCGTAAAGAACTGAAGAGTATGCGATATGCCCCCAATATTTATTACTGTTCGCGCTCAGTTTGTAGTAGTGCAAGCAAAGAACCTTTTAAGTATATTTGTAAATACTTCAAAATAATTCCTTCTGCTGATAGCTTAGAAAAAGCAGAGACAATGCTGAATAACTTTGAGGCTGTTAATGAAGGGAAACAGTATCTTATAGCTAAGAAAAATAGCATTTATAGGAGTATTGAGAAAGATATCCCCTTTCTTATCCGTAAATTTAGCAAAGGGAAACTCAATAAAGAACTTGGTTTTGAGCATACCGATTTTCATGACATATACTATCCATCATATATATTTAAATATATTTCATCTGGCGGAAATGCTGGTATGAGTTGTAAAATAGTTTTAGATACTAATACATTGAATGAATTCATTGTTTATCTCTCAAATATTGTCAAATTTAAGAAAAGCATTGCTGGACAGCGAGCTTTAATGACTAGTCGATTGCGGCATTACATTCTTGAACGAGACAACTATACATGCAAATTATGTGGGAATTCAACTAAATTTGAGCCGAATCTACTACTTGAGATTGACCATATAATCCCTGTTTCCAAAGGAGGATTGACAGAATTAAATAATTTACAAACACTCTGCTGGAGATGCAACAGAGCAAAAGGTGCTAACATCCCTCAATAATAAATCGTTGTTTTCTCAAAACCCAGTTTCATCTAGCTATAGCGCCAACAGCCACCAGCAGAACTCCGATGAGCCGTTTTTTGTGTTTCCTACAAAGAGCTGGCCCGCCGTTGCCGGAGCTATGATGCCTTCCCGCACGGCATCCAGCACAGCATCCGCGAAGGCGGGCAAATCTTCCACACTGCTGACAGGCGGCAACTCCAGCAGGGGCAAGGGCTGTTCCCGTATTTCCGGCAGCAGGCGCGCCCGCACCATTTCCTGCAACTGTACAAGCGCGGCCAGATCTTCCCGGCCGGCCTTTTCAAGACGGATCATGCATGGCCTCCTTTTCAGAGTGCAGCCTAGCAGGGGAAGGGGGCTGCCGCAAGCAGGCCCCCCTGAAACGGGCAACACTATGCCGCCCGGTCCCGCAGGCCGCTGTTGCAGTCAGCAGGCAGCAACAGCCACAGGCATAAAATATTTTTCCCGCACGGCCGTCCTGCGATGGAACGTTTTTTCCCCTCGGCACGAGCGCTGACAAGGGCAGGGAATTGTGGCATGGTCACGGCATGGAGACTGCAAAGCATTTCACCACCATCGGCCAGATCTGGGAACACCTGGACGGCCTTGGTTTCTTCCACATGGACCTGAGCCTGACGCGCATGGAGACGGCGCTCGCCCGCCTGGGCCTTTCCCGCCCGCCCTTCGTGGTGGCCCAGATCGTGGGCACCAACGGCAAGGGCTCCACGTCCGCCTTCCTGGACAGCCTGTCCCGCGCCCACGGCTGCCGCACCGGGCTCTATACCTCGCCGCATTTCCTTTCCCCCTGCGAGCGCATCCGCATCGACGGCGCTCCCCTGCCGGAGGCCCTGTGGCCGGAGCTGGCCACGGAGGTCCACGCGGCGCGACCGGACCTGACCTATTTTGAGTTCCTCACCGTGCTGGCCGTTCTGGCCTTTGCCCGCCAGGGCGTGCAGCTGGCCGTCATGGAAGCCGGGCTGGGCGGCGCCCACGACGCCACCACGGCCCTGGCCAGCGACCTGACCTGCGTCGCGCCCGTGGCCATGGATCATGCCGCCATCCTGGGCCCCACCCTGCGCGACATCGCCCTGGACAAATGCGGTGCCATCCGCCCCCGCGTGCCGGTGGTCAGCGCGCCCCAGTTCCCGGCCGCCGAAGAGGTGCTGCGCTGCCAGGCCGAACAGCTGGCCGCGCCCCTGCATATCGTCGATCCCCTGCCGGGCAACATGCCGCTGGGGCTGGCCGGGCCGCACCAGCGCATCAACGCCGCCGTGGCCCTGCACGCCTGGCAGGCCCTGGCCCCGCGCCTGCAGGTGACGCCGCGCCCTGATGCCGTGGCACGGGGACTGGCCCGGGCCTTCATGCCCGGCCGTTTGCAGTCCGTGCCCGCCACGGACCAGCATCCGCCCCTGCTGCTGGACGGCGCCCACAACGCCCACGGCATGGCCGCCCTGCTGTCCCATGTACGCCAGTCCGGTCTGCGCCCGCGCGCGGCCATCTATTCCTGCCTGGGCGACAAGGACTGGCACCCGGCCCTGATGTTGCTCAAGCGTGCCCTGGGCGACGCACCGCTCTTCATCCCGGCCCTGCACAACGAACGCGCCGCCGACGCCGCCCGGGTGGTGGCCGCCGCCAACGCCGCTGCCCCGGCCCACGCCACCCTGCTGCCCGATGTGCGCGACGCCCTGGATGCCGTGCGTGACCTGCCCGGCGACGACAGGGCCCCGGTCATCATCAGCGGTTCCCTGTACATGCTGGCGGAATTCTACAGCCTCTATCCCCACCTGCTGGAACAGCCCGCCCCCGCCCGGGGCGCCCGGGAGGACGCATGAACCATCTTTTCCGTGCCCTGCCGTCCATGGACGCCAGCCTGGATGCCCTGCTGGCGGCGGACAAGACCCTGCACGACCTGCCCCGACCCCTGCTGCGCGAGGCCGTCACCGATTTCTGGAACAGCCGCCGCGACGACATCCGCGCCGGACGCGTGCAGGATGCCGCCGAACTGGCCCTGGAGGCCTGCCTGCCCGAACTGCTGGCCTTCGTCCGCCGCACGACGGCGCCGCGCCTGCGCAACGTCATCAACGGCACCGGTGTGGTCATCCATACCAACATGGGCCGTTCCGTACTGGCCCGGAGCGCCCAGGAGGCCGTGCGCCGGGTCATCTCCGGCTACTGCAACCTGGAGCTCGACCTGCACAGCGGCGGCCGCGGCAGCCGTTACGTCATCATCGACGGGCTGCTCCAGCGCCTGACCGGCGCCGAGGCCGGCATGGTGGTCAACAACAACGCCGCCGCCGTCCTGCTGGTGCTGGACACCTTCTGCAAGGGCGGCGAGGTCATCGTCTCGCGCGGGGAGCTGGTGGAGATCGGCGGCAGCTTCCGCATCCCGGAAGTGATGGAAAAAAGCGGTGCCCGCCTGCGCGAGGTGGGCGCCACCAACCGCTGCCACCTGCGCGACTACGCCGCCGCCATCAATGAGACTACCCGCGCCCTCATGCGCGTGCACACCTCCAACTACCGCATCGTGGGCTTCCATTCCGCCGTGCCCCTGCCCGAGCTGGCGGCCCTGGCCCGGGAACACGGCCTGCCGGTCATCGAGGATCTGGGCAGCGGTTCCTTCATGGATTTTTCCGCCGTGGGCCTGCCCAACGAGCCCACGGTGCCCGAAGTGGTGGCCGGGGGCGCCGACGTGGTGACCTTTTCCGGCGACAAGGTGCTGGGGGGGCCGCAGTGCGGCCTCATCGTGGGCAGCCGGGAGCGCATCGAGGCCCTGAAAAAGAATCCCCTCACCCGCGCCCTGCGCTGCGACAAACTGACCATGGCCGCGCTGGAAGCCACGCTGCGCCTCTATTGCGAGCCCGAACGCGCCCGCCGCGAGATACCGACCCTGCGCGACATCTGCCGGGATCCCGGGGAGCTGGCCCGCGCTGCCCGCTCGCTGGCCGCCCGCCTGCGCCGCGCCCTGGGCCCCGCCTGCCGTGTCAGCCTGCGCCCCGATGTCTCCCGCGTGGGCGGCGGCGCCTTCCCGGAACGCGACCTGCCCACCACCCTGGTCTGCCTGGAGCCCGCCGCCATGAGCGCCACGGCCCTCAAGCAGGCCCTGCTGGAGACCACGCCGCCGGTGCTGGGCCGTCTGGAAGAAAAGAGCTTCTGCCTTGACCCGCGCACGCTCCTGCCCGAAGACCTGCCGCGCCTGACGGCCCTGCTCAGGCAGCTGCTGGCCGGCTAGACCAGATTTCGGCCCGCACCCCGCTCCACAGCGCCCTGCGGGCCATGCCTCCCGGCCATGCACCGGCCGGAGCATCACGCCCTGCCGTGGCTGCCGTCCTTCCGGCCGGCCGGGCAGCGGCGCCATGAAAAGGCAGCCACCGCCGCCTAAAGGATACTGGATATGAAAAAAGCAGAAACGCCTTCCCTCACCTACAGTCCCCGCAATGCCTGGGACGTGTACACCACCGCCACCCAGAAGCGCCAGATGGACGCCCTGGTCAAGCGGTACATGGATTTCCTCAGCCATTGCAAGACCGAACGCGAGACCGTGGCCTATGTGCAGAAACGCCTGCAGGAAGCCGGTTTCAGCGAGGACTTCAAAAAGAACTCCGTGTTCCGCAACCTGCGCGGCAAGGCCATCTTCGCCGCCCGCAAGGGCAAGATCCCGCTGCAGAAGGGCGTGCACCTCATCGCCGCCCATGCCGACAGCCCCCGCCTGGACTTCAAGCAGCGCCCGCTCATCGAACAGCCCGGCGTGGCCCAGGCCAAGACCCACTATTACGGCGGCATCCGCAAATACCAGTGGCTGGCCCGTCCCCTGGCCCTGCACGGCGTGGTGGTGCTGGAGAACGGCAAGAGCATCAGCGTGGCCATCGGTGAAAAAGCCGGCGAGCCCGTCTTCACCATCGCCGACCTGCTGCCCCACCTGGCCCGCAAGCAAAGCGGCCAGACCCTGGCCGAAGTCTTTGACGGCGAAAAGCTGAACATCATCCTGGGCCACAGCCCGGCCCCCGCCGCCGCCAAGAACAAGGACATCAAGGAGCCCATCAAGCAGCATGTGCTGGAGCTGCTCAACGCCAAGTACGGCATCCGCGAGGAGGACCTCGTCACCGCCGAGCTCCAGGTGGTACCCGCGGGCCCCGCCACCTATGTGGGCTTCGACAAGGGCCTGGTGGGCGGCTACGGCCAGGACGACCGCATCTGCGTCTTCACCGCCCTGGAGGCCCTGCTCGGCGCCAGGAACACCAACCGCCTCTGCCCCAACATGGCCGTCATGTTCTGGGACAAGGAGGAGATCGGTTCCGACGGTGCCACCGGGGCGGCCTCCCGCTTCCTGCAGTACTGCTTCGAAGACCTGGCCCGCGCCTGGGCCCCGGGCATCCCGGTCTCGCAGGTGCTGCTCAATACCCGCGCCCTGTCCGCCGACGTGGACGCCGCCTTCGACCCCGACTTCCCCGAAGTGCACGAAAAGCAGAACGCCGCCCAGCTGGGCCACGGCCCCGTCTGCTCCAAGTACTCCGGCTCCGGCGGCAAATACGGTGCCAGCGACGCCGATGCCGAGTTCTACGGCTATGTGCGCGGCCTGTTCAACGCCCGCAACATCCCCTGGCAGCCCGCCGAACTGGGCAAGGTGGACGTGGGCGGCGGCGGCACCGTGGCCCTTTTCCTGGCCGCCTACGGCATGCAGGTCATCGACTGCGGCCCGGCCCTCCTCGCCATGCACAGCCCCTTCGAGCTGGCCAGCTGCGTGGACATCCTTGCCACGGCAGAAGCCTATAAAGCCTTCCTCGAAGGTTAGTCCGCCGCTGTTGGAGCGGCTCCATTGAGAGGGGGCGGGGACGTTTTTTGTAAAAACTGTCCCCGCCCCCTCTCAAACTCTCCCCCACCCCTGAAAAAACGTTCCTCCGGCCGGCATGGAAGGTCTCCGTCGCTGTCTGGCAGGGAGGAATTTTGTTCCCTGACCGGCGAAAAGACAGGACATCATGCCGCCATGCCTGTTGCCTGTCCCACGGGACTATCTGCTATGCCCGACGGAGCGCAAGACGCCCGCCGCACACCTCACCCTATCCGGAAGCACGTCCCCTCTTGCCTCTCTCACGCCTGCCTGGTGGCGTATCACGACCATCCGTCCGGTATTTCCTGTTTCCCGCCACCGGACACCCGCTGACCAAAGCCCCAAACTACAAAAGCGGACATCCCAAGGGATGTCCGCTTTTCGTTTTACCCGCCGGTCAGCGACGGAGACCTTCCAGAAAGACCATATGAGCGGTTTTGGGGGAGGGGGCTCGAACCAGCCTTTCCCCGCTCCCTACCGTGCCACCAGCACCCAGGCGGGACCGGGGGCATCCAGATGGCTGGCCACGTAATTGGCGCGCTCGGAACCACCGCAGAACAGGTCGATGCGCCGCTGCTTGATGGCGCCGCCCACGTCCTGGGCAAAACCGATGCCGCGCAGGGGCAGGCTGCCGTATCTCTCGTCCGGCACGTTGACGCCAAAGGCCACCACGGCGCCCAGCGGGATATAGCTGCGGTCCACGGCCAGGGAGAGCCATTCGTCCACCACATGGCCCATGGCGCCGGTGGGGCCGCGGCTGCCGTAGCGGAAAAAGACGTAGCTGGGGTTCTCGTTGAGGATCTCGCGCACGCGCTGGGGATTGTCCTTGAACCACTGGCGCTGCTCGAAGATGTCGCCGCGCTTGAGCAGGCCCTTCTCGCGCATGATGCGGCCCGAGCTCTTGTATTTGTGGCCGTTCTGGCCCGCGTAGTTGATGAAGGCCTCGGTACCGTCATCGAAGACCAGGCGGCCGGAGCCCTGGATCTCCAGGAAGAACACGTCCACGGGGTCCGCGGCCCAGGCCAGTTCCAGCCCGCGCCCGGCCAGCAGCTGCTGCTCTTCGATCTGGCGGCGGGTGTAGTAGCGGCCCTTGTGGCGGCGCTTGTACTGCTTCATGTCCGGCGGCAGGGCGTAGATGGCCTGCTCATAGCCGGGCTTGCGGGTACGGCTGGCCCTGACGCGGGGCTCATAGTAGCCGGAATAGGCGATGCCGGAGGGGACTTCCACCCACTGGAAATTCTGGAGGAAGAGCTGCGGTTCGGCATCCAGACGGGGCAGCAGCGCCTGCAGGCGCAGCAGGGTGCGTTCCATGTCGCCCCAGGTCAGGCGCAGGCCGGGGCGGTCGATGGCCACGGCCCCGGCGGGCTTGCTCTTGACATAGCGCAGGGATTTCCGCACCGTAGGCGCCATCTCGCGCCATGACTGCAAGTCCTGGTTCCGGGGCGCAAGATGCTCCGTGAAGAATTCGGGCGACTCAAAGCCCACGGCGGGCCCTTTGGGGATCAGGTATTCCTCGTGCGTCTGCCGCGACCCGCAGCCGGACAGCGCCAGGGCGGCCAGCAGCACGGCGCACAGCGCCAGACGCGGGAGCCCCTTCCCCACACGCAAAGGAGTTTTCTGATGCATGACGATTTTCCTTCCCCGGCCATCTGGTTCACCCACCGGATCTCCTACGGTGAAACAGATACCATGGGCGTTCTGTATTACGCGGAGTATCTCCACATCTTCGAGAGGGCGCGCAGCGAATTCATCCGCGCCTGCGGCATGAGCTACCGTGATGTGGAGGAAAAGGACATCATCCTGCCCGTCCGCGAGGCCCAGTGCCGTTACCGTTCCCCGGCCCGCTATGACGATCTGGTGCAGGTGCACACGGCCATCAGCCAATGGGGCCGCGCGTCCATGCGCTTTGTATACGAGATGTGGAACGAGGACAAGACGCGCCTGCTGGCCACGGGCAGCACCCAGCACGCCCTGGTGAACCACCAGGGACGGCCGGTGGCCGTGCCGGACTGGCTGCGCGAGCTTCTGGGCAACCTGAACTAGGGACGGCCGGACCGCCACCTGCGAAAAAAGCCGGGGATACCCCGGCTTTTTTTATGGCTTCGGAAAAATTTTTCACAATATTTTTTGTTATTTTCCGCCTTGCACCGGCCCTATCTTGCGGCGGGGACAGAAAGGGCGTGCGCCGGGCACGGATTTTCGGGCTCCCGGGGTGGCCCCCGTCCCCTTCCTTGCACAGGCAGCCATCTATTTTGGCTTTCCGGGCGCAGATGTCAAGTTGAGCAAAACAGCTCGGGCACTTCCCTTTTTGGCCATGTCGGGCTATGGTTTTATTACTACCGTGTGAAAGGTCGCACGTTGCCCTCGTAAATCCGGCGGCCCCGGGCCCGCCATATCGCTTACTAAGGGAGTTTTAGCATGTCCAACCCCGTGGATACCCAACGTACTTACGCACTTGTAGGCACCGGCGGCTGCGGCAAAACGTCGCTGGCCGAGATGCTCCTCTTCAATAGCGGCGCTCTGACCCGCATGGGTGCCATTGAAGACGGTACCAGCTGCCTCGACTACGAACCGGAAGAAGTACGTCGCCGCGGCTCCATCCAGCCCGCGGTGGCTACCTGCCTCTGGAACAAGAACCGCCATTTCATGCTGGATATCCCGGGTGACGGCAACTTTACCGGTGACATGGAATGCCTGCTCAAGGGCGTGGACAGCGTGGTCTTCGTACTGGATGCCGTGGACGGCGTGCGCCCGCTGACCAAGAAATTCTGGAACCTCGTCCGTGCCGAGAACCTGCCCGCCATCTTCGTCATCAACAAGATGGACCGCGACCGCGCCGATTTCCAGATGGCCTTCGACGGCCTGGCCACCCTGGGTGTCAAGGCTGTGGCCCTGCAGGTGCCCGTCCGTGAAGGCGAGGCCTTTACCGGCTATGTGGACGTGCTGACCGGCAAAGCCTACGCCTTTGGCGACAACGGCGCCGTCAGCGAATGCGAGGTGCCCGCCGATGTGGCCGACGACGTGAGCCTGCTCCATGACCTGACCGTGGAAAACATCGCCGAAAGCGATGAGGAGCTCATGGAAAAATACCTGGAAGAAGGCAGCCTGTCCCTGGAAGACCTCCAGACCGGTCTGCGCAAAGGCACCGTGACCGGTGAGCTCTGCCCCGTGCTGGTCTGCTCCTCCCTGGAGAACAAGGGCGGCGTGGCCGTGCTGGAAGCCATCCAGGCCCTGCTGCCCGCCGCGACCGAACGCCCCGCCTTCGTGGACGCCCAGGGCCAGGAACGCGCTCCCGATCCCGAAGGTCCCGTGGCCGGCTTCGTCTTCAAGACCCTGGCCGACCCCTTCTCCGGCCAGCTTTCCCTGGTGCGCATCCTCTCCGGCACCATCAGTGGTGATGTCACCCTCAAGAACATGCGCAGCGGCGAGAACGAGCGCCTGGGCAGCCTGCTTTTCCTGACCGGCAAGACCCAGACCCCCTGCAAGGAACCTGTGGGCCCCGGTGCCATCGTGGCCGTGGCCAAGCTGAAGAACACCCGCACCGGCGACAGCCTGTGTGACGAAAAGCAGCCCTTTGCCCTGCCCATGCCCAAGCTGCCGCCGCAGCTCATCACCTACGCGCTGGCCCCCAAGGAAAAGGGCGATGAAGACAAGGTCTACTCCGCCATCCAGCGCCTGCTGGACGAAGACATCACCCTGCGCCTGGCCCGCGATGAGGAAAACGGCGACATCCTGCTTTCCGGCATGGGACAGCTGCACATCGAGCTTTCGGTGGAAAAGGCCAAACGCCGTTTCAAGGTGGACATCAACCTCAAGACGCCCAAGGTGCCCTATCGTGAGACCGTGCGCGGCAAGGTGCAGGTGCAGGGCCGTCACAAGAAGCAGTCCGGCGGCCGCGGCCAGTTCGGCGACTGCTGGATCGAGATGGAAGGTCTGCCCCGCGGTTCCGGCTATGTCTTCGAAGACGCCATCGTGGGCGGCGTGATCCCCCGCCAGTACATCCCCGCCATCGACAAGGGCATCCAGGAAGCGGCCGCCCGCGGTTTCCTGGCCGGTTGCCAGGTGGTGGACTTCCGCGTCAAGGTCTACGACGGCAGCTACCATACCGTGGACTCCTCGGAAATGGCCTTCAAGGTGGCCGGTTCCCTGGCCTTCAAGAAAGCCATGGAAAGCCTCAAACCCGTGCTGCTGGAACCCATCGTGCTGCTGACCGTGTCCGTGCCCGATGAATGCATGGGCGACGTCATCGGCGACCTTTCCTCGCGCCGCGGCAAGGTGCTGGGTTCCGACTCCGCCGCCGGCGTCACCGAGATCAAGGCCCATGTGCCCATGAGCGAAGTGCTGCGCTACGCGCCCGACCTGCGCTCCATGACGGCCGGCCAGGGCTTCTTCACCATGGAATTCGCCCACTACGAAGAGGCTCCCCAGCCCGTGGCCGACAAGGTCATCGCCGAACACCAGAAGGCCGTGGCCGGCGAATAGGCCCCACGCCCCCCTCTGCCGATCCAGGGCCACACGCTTCGTGCGGGTGGCCCTTTTCGTCTGCCTGCCGTTCCCGGCCAGGCGGGAAGAAGACGGCCCACGAAGGGCATGGTCCTCCGCGGGCAGCAAAAAAGGGAGGCTATCCGCGGATATCCTCCCCTTGCCCCAAAAATGGGAGCGGCTTTTACAGGGAAAGCAGGCCGGGAGCGGCATGCGGGGCCGTGTGGACCCTGCCCGCAAGGCTCATCTCGGGACGGATGCCCGCATTGCGTTCGATGAGCTCCACCGCGCGGGAGATCTGGCGACCGACACGGGATTCATTGGCTATCTCGCGTTCCAGCGAGGTGATGCCCTTGATGACCGTGGAGTGGCGGCGGTTGAAGCGCTCGCCGATCTCCTTGAGGGACATGTCCGTGTGCTTGCGGGCCAGATAATAGATGGTGTTGCGGGCCAGCACATACTGCTGCTTGTGCGAGCGGGATGCCAGCTGGCGTTCGTTGAGGCCGTAGCTTTCGCAGACCAGGCGCACGATGGAGGCGAAGTCCGGCCCGCAGTCCACGGTGGCGTACTGTTGCAGCACTTCCAGGGCCAGTTCGGGGTTGAGGCCGCAATTGAGCATGCGCGCCTTGAACACCAGGCTCTTGAGACAGGACTCCAGCTGCCGCACATCGCCCTGCAGGCGTCCGGCCAACAGATCGCAGACCTCGTCAGGCAGCAGCACCTGGAAGCTCTTGGCCTTGCGCTCCAGGATATGGCGGCACATCTCCGCATCGGGCCGCTCCAGGGGCGACACGATGCCGGAACAGAAATGGGAGACCAGCCGGCTGTCCAGCCTTTCCAGCTCGCGCGGGGAAAAGCTGCTGGTAAAGATGGCGCGGCCGCCGCGATCCTGCAGGCTCTTGATGACGGTCAGGACCATGTCCTGCATCTTTTCCTTGCCCTGCAGGAAATGCACGTCTTCCAGAAGGAGCACGTCCAGGTCGCGCAGACGGGCGCGGAAGCCCTCCACATCGTTGCTGCGCAGGGCCGACACATACCGCGAGGCCAGATCCTCGGCGGAAAGATAGGCCAGGCGGGCCTGGTTGCCCTGCTCCTGCACGGCGCGGCCCACGGACTGCATGATATGGGTCTTGCCCAGGCCGGAAGCGGAGCTGACGAACAGGGTCTCCACGCAGCCGCCGTCATGGCAGATATCCTTGGCCGCGGCCACGGCCATGGCATTGCAGGGCCCGACCACGAGATCGTCGAAACTGAAGCGCCAGCGCTGGCGGGCGCGGGGGCGCAGCGTGGGGGCAGGCAGGGGCAGGGAACACTGGCTGGGCTGAAGGGGCCGGGCCGGGCGGGCGGGCGCCGCGGACATCCCGTGCGCGGAGGCTGCCCCGGGGGCGACCAGCGGCGGCGCGACGGCGGCGGGCGCGAAGGGAGCGGCAGGGGCGGAAGGGGCACCCTGACAGGAGATGCGGATATCGATACACTCCGGCGCCACCTGCAGCACAGGGGCGGCAGCGGAACGCAGGGTCTCCTGCATGCGGTCGCGCAGCCAGCGGGCCACATATTCACTGGGTGCGGCAAGGCACAGGCTGTTCCCCTCGATATGGGCATCCAGAGGATGTATCCACACCTTGAAGATGCCGGGATTGAGGATGCCCCTCAAGTTTTCAGAAATCTTCTGCCACTGCTCTTGCATGCCTGTCATTGCCCGCCCAT